>NZ_CFHTQA010000009.1:0-93389 GCF_984394615.1 Spongiibacter sp.
CAGCAGGGTCAGTATGACGGCGACGAATTGCTTAGGCATTGTGCACCTCCTCATTCAGATAGCGCAGCTGGGGTCTGCCCAGCATGAAAAACACCAGAATTTTGAGCGCGACCGGTGCCGCGACGTACGCGGCGGTAATCGCCCAGCCCGGCGGCACGGTTGATTGGGCGGGTTGTAGCTGACTGCCCAGCCACAGGTAGCCAATACCCACGGCCAGGCCCATCGCAGCTTTACCCAGCATGCTCCAGAGTGCGAAGAGCCGGGCGGCGATGGTGGCATCGGATTCGTTCATCAACTGGCGTGCCAGTCCGGTTTGCATGGCTGACGGCAACGCCTGATCGGCGCCCAGCATCAGGCCGGTGCCAATACTGATCGCGATAAATGCATAGGCATCGCCCGCAGATAGGCCGACGGCGAGCGCGAACAGTATGGCGGAGAGAATCAGGCCCAGACGCCAGCAGTTCAGGCTTCCCCAGCGGCGGGCCAGCGCATACCATGCGGGAACGGCGAGCAGCCCGGCGAGAAAATAACTGAGCAGTGTCGCGGGGATCATCGCTTCGGCTTCCAGGACTTCACGCATAAATAATACGAGTACGGTGCCGGGGATGGCATTGGCCAGCATATTGACGAACCAGGGCAGCGCCAGTGCGCGAACGCGGCGGTCGCCGAGCAGTTCTCCGAATCGGCGCTGTTGAGCGCCAGTTGGGCGGTGGCTGCCTTGTGCTGTGATGGCCACCAGCAAAAACAGCAGCATGCCCGCAGCGGCAACAGGAAGGCTGCGGGCGTCGAGGATGGCTGGGGCCAGCATCGCAATCAGCGTACCGAAGAGCAGCATCGCCTCGCGGGCGCTGTTGAAGGCCAGCCGTTCGTTGTCATTCCTGCTGAGTAGCACCGGAAGTGCCAGCCAGGGCACGTTGATCATCGTCCAGCCGAGCATCAGCGTGATGAGACTGAGCAGCATCAAGCCGCTGGGCCAGGGGTGGCTGACGCCCATCAAGGCGGCTGCGCTCAGTGCCATCAACAGCCATCCAAGCAGCCAGAGTGATCGCCGGCTGCCAAATCGGTCAACAGCCGCGCCCGTCGGCAGATCGGTAAACACGTCGGTAATACGGGCGAGAAAGAACAGCGCACCGACCGTGGCGTAGCCATAGCCGCCCTGTTCCGCCAGCCACACCGGCGCGTATATATAGAAGGGAAGCCCAAGACTGGCCAGGGGTAGTCCGGGAAGTGCGTATTTAAGCAAGTCCTTAACCGTGGTCTTTTTCACGGTCTGAGATCCCGGTGCAGAGGAGTAGAGTAATGACATACAATGTCCATGAGAGTGTAATAATCCCTTCGTCGCTATCATCACTTCGGTAACGGCTTACGTATAACTCACTTGTCGAGATCACAGTTGTAGTTGGCTTTATGAATAATTCGCAGCGAATCGCCGTTATTGGTTCCGGTATCTCCGGCTTGAGTTGTGCCTGGCTCCTGAATAAGGAGCATGAGGTCACTCTCTATGAAGAAGACGAAAGACTGGGGGGACACAGCAATACCGTGGACATTATGACCACCGCCGGCACGATCGCGGTGGATACCGGGTTCATTGTGTTCAACGAAAAATGCTACCCCAATCTGATCGCCCTGTTCGATGCGCTGGGGGTTAAGTCTTTGGCTACGGATATGTCCTTCGGTGTGTCCCTGGACAACGGGCGATTGGAGTACTCGGGATCAGATTCGATCTCGACGCTCTTCGCGCAGAAACGCAACCTGCTGCGCCCGCGCTTTTGGAAAATGATTTTTGACCTGCTGCGTTTCTATCGCGAGAGCGAAGGCTGGCTCAGCAGCCTGCCCGACGAGCTGTCGTTGGGCGAGCTGTTACGCAAGGAAAAATTCGGCCCCGGCTTCTGCGACGACCACCTGTTGCCCATGGGGGCGGCGATTTGGTCGACGCCCGTCGATCAAATGCTGGCATATCCCGCCAAAACCTTTCTGCGCTTTTGCGATAATCATGGCCTGCTACAAGTGCGCGATCGGCCACAATGGCGCACGGTCATTGGCTGCTCACGAGAATACGTTAATCGTATTGGTAGCGAGCTGGGCGACCGCGTGAAATTGCAATGCGGTGTGACGCGTGTGGAGCGTTTTGCGGACCATGTGGTGGTTCACGATACTCAGGGCCATCAGCAGCGTTTTGATCAGGTTGTTTTCGCCTGCCATGCCGATCAGGCTCTGGCCATGCTGGCCGATGCCAGTTTTGAGGAGCGCCGTCTGCTGGGCGCGTTCCGCTACGAGGAAAACCGCGCGGTGTTGCATTGTGACGAGCGCCTGATGCCGAGGCTGCCCGAGGTGTGGTCAAGCTGGAATTACATGGCTGACACCACGGGTGACAGCCAGAAAGTGTCGGTGAGCTATTGGATGAACGCACTGCAGCACCTGCCTTGTGCGGAGCCTGTGGTGGTGTCACTGAATCCGCTGGTCGAGCCGCGCCCCAGTAAAGTGTACCGGCAGTTCAACTATCATCACCCCGTTTTTGACGATGCGGCACTCAGGGCGCAACCGGAACTCTGGTCGCTGCAAGGCGAGCAGCGCAGCTGGTTCTGTGGCAGCTATTTTGGCTACGGCTTCCATGAAGATGGCATTCAGTCAGGGTTGGCGGTGGCCGAGCGCGTTGGCAATATGTCGCGCCCCTGGCAGGTCGACGCCGCGTCGGATCGGGTCAATCTCCCGCCATTGACCGCGGGAATCAGTTCTGCAGCATGAGCTCGCTGCGCAGTGCCTTGTACCGTGGCGAAGTACTGCACCGCCGTTTTCGTCCGGTGCACCACCGTTTTGTCTATCGCGTCGACAGCTTTCTGTTTGATCTCGACGAATTGTCGGCAGTTGCATCGCGCTGTCGCCTGTTTTCACTGAATCGCTTCAATCTATTCAGTTTTTACTTTCGCGACTTCGGCCTGGGCTCGGGCCAGTCTCCCAAGGACTACCTTCAGGCACTGCTGGCTGAACACGGGGTGGCCGCGGCCGCCCGGGCGGAGCTGCTCTGCTATCCGCGTATTCTGGGCTATACCTTCAATCCCTTGAGTGTTTACTACTGTTACGACGCCAGCGACGAACTCTACGCAGTGCTCTACGAGGTCAGCAATACCTTCGGTCAGCGCCATAGCTACCTGATTCCTGCAGATAAGGAGCGCAGTTCGCGTTCCTCAGTCCTTCGCCAGCAGTGTGACAAGGGCTTTTATGTCTCGCCATTCATCCCCATGCAGGCGCGGTATCACTTCCGGCTGCGCCGCCCTGACGAGCGCTTGGCGGTGGCGATCCGTGAAACGGATCAGGACGGCGCTCTGCTGCATGCGGTGTTTCGGGGTGAGCGACGAGCGCTGAGTGATCGGGCCTTGCTGGCCAGTTTTTGTCGACTGCCGTTTATGACGGTGAAGGTGATGCTGGCGATTCACTGGCAAGCGCTTAAACTCTATAAAAAAGGAATGAGAATTCTGCCGCGTCCTGCTGAACCAGATCAGCCGGTTACGCGTATCGGTAAATAAACCAAACTTCCGATACTCGATAGGAATCTCCATGAAATCAGCGCTCGTGCGGTCAAACCCAGAGCTCAGCTCAGGCTGGTGGGTTAGTTCTCAGGGAAAACTGCTGGCCAGGGTGCTTGCGCCACTGGCCAATGCCCGGCGCGGCATCTTGACACTCACCCTGCCCAACGGAAACACGCTTCAATTTGGCGAGCACAGTGATGCCCGTCTCGCTCCGCATGTGCACCTGCACAACTGGAAAAGTCTGCGCAAGGCGCTCAGCGGTGGCTCGGTGGGCTGGAGCGAAGCCTTTATGGATGGCGACTGGGACAGCCCCAATCTGGCAGCGCTCATCGAGTGGGTGGTGGTCAATGAAAGCGACTTCGGCAATATGCTGGAGGGCGGCCGCCTGAAACGTTGGCTGCAGCGTTGGCAACATCGGCGCAACGCCAACAGCAAGCGCGGTAGTCGTCGCAATATTGCCTACCACTACGACTTGGGCAACGATTTCTACAAAACCTGGCTCGATGACAGCATGACCTATTCGTCCGCTCTGTATGAGTCGGGCGTCACGGATCTCGGCGCCGCACAACAGCGGAAATACCAGCGGCTGATTGATGAGCTGGGGGTAAAAGACGGCCAGCGAATTTTGGAAGTGGGCTGTGGCTGGGGAGGCTTTGCTGAGCAACTGTGTCGCCAGCACGATGTACACCTAGACGGTATCACTCTGTCTGAAGAGCAGCTCGCCTATGCCAAGCAGCGTATTCAGGATGCCGGGCTGCAGGACCGGGCTTCGTTCAGCTTGACTGACTACCGGGACACCAAGGGCGAATACGACCACATTGTGTCGATTGAAATGCTGGAAGCGGTGGGCGAGCAATACTGGCCCACGTACTTCGCTACCCTTTTCAAGCGCCTGAAGCCCGGTGGCCGAGCGGCGATTCAGGTCATCACCATAGATCACCAGCGCTTCGAGGGTTATCGAGATAATCCCGATTTCATTCAGCGCTATATCTTCCCGGGCGGCATGCTGCCGAGTCCGGAGCTGTTCCGTGACTATGCCGCCAAGGCCGGGTTCGCTACGCACAGCGAGCTGCCGTTTGGTATTTCCTACGCAGATACCTTAGCCGAGTGGGATCGCACGTTCAGTGCGAACTGGTCGCAGATTGCTCCACTGGGCTTTGACGAGCGCTTCAGAAAAATGTGGAAATACTACCTCGGCTACTGTGAGGGCGGATTTCGGGCGGGCTCTATCGACGTCTATCAATTCGTGCTGCAAAAGCCGCTGAAATGAGCCAGGTCGCCATTGTTGGCGCCGGTGTTGCAGGCCTGCTCTGCGCCCGAGACCTGAACCGTCTCGGCATTGCCTGCACGGTCTTCGAAAAATCCCGCGGCCTGGGGGGGCGCTTGGCTCGACGCCAGCACGCGTGGGGCGAATTAGACATCGGCGCGCCCTTCCTGACGGTTCAGACCCCGCCACCCGAATTGGGGCAGCTCGAGGAGCAGGGCTTGCTGGTGGCGCGGCGCTTCAGTGCTTGCCGATGGCAGGATGGGGCTGTGCAGACCTTGCCGGATCAGCAGCATTACCTTGTGGCGCCGAGTAATAACGGACTTTGTCACTATCTGGCGGAAGGTCTTGATATCCGCCGGGCCTGCCGAGTCGCCAGTGTTGAGGGCGGTAAGCTGATCGATGAGCATCAGCAGTTTCTCGGTGATTTTGCGGGAGTCGTACTTGCGGCGCCTGCGCCCCAGAGTCAGGCCTTGCTGCCTGCCGCCAGCTCATTGAACATCGATTGTCACTGGCAGCCCGGTTGGACCCTGTTGTTGCAGTTCGATGCACCGCTGGACTTACCCGACATTGTCGAGTTTGTCGGGCATCCGCTTTTCCAGCGACTTGTGCACCTGTCGTCGTTACCGGGGCGAGACCACCGCGCCTGTTACTCACTGCAACTGCTGCCCGCTGCCTGCGAGGCACTTCAAGGCAAGGATCTGGAGGCGACCTTGTTGCCGTGTTTGGAAGCGCTGGGGCAACTGGTGCATTTGCCGGTGTTGTTGCATTGCGACCGGCAGCGCTGGCAGCTGGTTTCCGGTCAGCGCATGCAGATGCCTGACGCCGCGCGCATCGACGAAAAACAGCGAATTGTCTTGGCGGGAGATTGGTGTTCCGGGGGAGGTGTTGAGGGTGCCTGGCACAGTGCAGGGCTTGCGGTGGCGCAGCTCAGTCAGTGGCAGTCGGCCTGCCACTGACTGAATGGGCTTACTCTGCTTTGGCTTTCTGGGCAACGGCTTCCCGGCAACCATCGATCCAGGGCTTGAGCAGCTCCAGTGCGGTCTGATTGCTGGGGGGGAGGTCGTCCTCACACTCGCGCAGGGGGGTCACCCGATCGCCCCACTTAATTAGCGCCGCGCCCCAGGTCAGGCCCGCACCAAACGCCGCCGTCAGGATGTGATCACCGGGTTTAACACGGCCTTCTTCCAGCGCTTCGCACAGGGCAATGGGCACCGTGGCGGCTGAGGTATTGCCGTATTTCTGAATGTTGACCACTACCTTTTCTTCGGGGGCTTTGAGGCGTTTCATCAGCGTTTCGATAATGCGGACATTGGCCTGATGTGGCACCAACAGGTCGATGTCTTCAGCCGCTACGCCGCTTTTGCTCAGTACATCGTTAACTGCTTCGCCCATACCGCGCACCGCGCGTTTGAAGATTTCCGGCCCTTCAAAGTTGATGTCGTAGTAGCCGTCTATGCCGGAGAAGCGCTCGCGCACGGTTCCAGCGTCACGGGCGGTCAAGATACCGCGGGCGTCGCCATCGCAGCCGAGGCGTTCGGCAATCATGCCGCTTTCTTCGTCATCGGCTTCAAGAATGACCGCACCGGCGCCATCGCCAAACAGTACCGCAACATCGCGCATGGTGTAGTCGAGGAAGTAGGGAATCCGGTCAGCGCCGATAACCAGCACTTTTTTCATGGCACCGGAGCGGATCATGGCGGTGCCGACACTCAGCCCGTAAACAAAGCCGGTACAGGCGGCATTCAAGTCAAATACCGCCGCATTGGTGGCGCCGATGCTGTCCTGCACCATTGAACCCGAGTTGGGAATCAGCGTATCCGGGCAGGCGGTGCCCATAATAATGAGGTCCAGTTCACTGGGGTCGAGATCGGCGGCTGCCAGCGCGCGCTTGGCGGCGAGACTCGCCAGCGTGGCGGTAGAGACGTGGGATATGCGTCGCTCTTTAATGCCGGTGCGGCTGGAAATCCATTCGTCTGAGGTGTCGAGGAAGGTCGTAAGGTCTTCGTTGCTGAGTACGGCTGGGGGAACACATTTGCCCCATCCTGTAATCTTGGCGTATGGCATGCGCGGGATCCTCTTCGGTGTAGAGCGGCATTATGCCGAGGCCACTGCGTACTGTCACGCCGCGATTGATGGGAGAAATTGGCGCTTTTTAGTATCTATACCTATGACATGCGTCACGGCTTGCGGGCTATGTCACATTGTGTACGTATAATCCCTTAGGTGTTTTGGACATTTTCCACTCATCGGCAAGGATACAGCGTGCTAGCATAGTGACACTCAAAAGAGCCGTTAGAAATTGTGTTGTACTAAAGTGCAGAGCGTCTATATATGAAAACAAACAAGCGTTGGGGCAGTGGCGCCCGTGTTGATGACCTGAAGACCGGTAAAAAACTGTTGTTGGAAGCAGCGGTTAGCTGTTTTACCGCCAAGGGCGTGAAGTCGACAACGATTGAAGATATCGCGAATGTCGCCAACGTTACCCGGCGCACGGTTTACCGCTACTTCACTGGCAAAGCCGATATTATCGAGGCGCTGGTTGATATTGAGCGCAGCCGTATGTTTGAGCGTCTGGAAAGTGTCGTAGAGCAGTACCGCGACGATTTCCCGCAGATGCTGGAAGAGTGCATCTGGTTCGCGGCTAACTACATGCCTGAAGAAGACAGCCGTCTGGAGTTCACCAGCGGCCGCAATGCCACAGAAATCATGCCCCATCTGGACAATGCGGAATCGGATCGTCTGTGGCGTGAATTACTGCGCGAGCCGGTTAGCGAGTACAACCGCAGCACCGGCAAGTCGGTCAGTCTGGATGATCTGGTGCCACTGGCCGGTCGTTTGGCACTGATTTACCGTCAGCACCCGGTGAGCAAGGAAGATTTCCACGCCAGCCTTCGCGCACTGCGATTCTGATCGCTGTCCAACACCCCTTTCCATAAAAGGTCAGCATTTGCTGGCCTTTTTTGTTTCTCCCTCCCTGATTTCATGAGCGTGGCCACGCCCGTAATGCCTTGACGCTCCGATTGTCATCTATCGGCGTATACCTCCCTTTAAACGGTTGGATGCGGGAATATGAACTTCGATTTTTCAGACGACCAGAAGACGATTCAGGAGCAGGCCAGGCTGATGTTGGGCAGAGAGTGCCCGCCATCGCTGGTGCGCGACAGTCTGGAGTCTTCGCCTCCTGAGGTTGATGCCTTGTGGCAACAGATGGTGTCTCTGGGTTGGCCCGCGATGGCGATCGATGAGGCCAATGGCGGACTGGGCCTGGGGTATCTGGAACTCTGCGTCACGGCCATGGAGTTGGGGCGTTCATTGGCGCCCACGCCCTTCATGGCATCGGTCTATTTTGCCACTGAGCTCATAAAAGCCGCCGCGTCTGCTGAGCAGCAGGCTGAGTGGTTGCCGGTGCTGGCCTGTGGCGAGGCGATAGGATGTGCTGTCCTGCCTGACAGCCGAACCGGCGTTGCCCCCTTGCGGGTATCTGGCGACAACGCGCTGAGCGGTGTTGCTCGGGGTGTTCTGCATGGAGACTCCGCGACCTTTGCGGTTGTTGCCGCAGAGGGGGCGTCGGGTACGGCCTTCTTCTATGTGGATCTGGGGCACTCTTCCGTGAAGCGTCGCAAGCTGGCTTCTGTCGATCCCAGTTTGCCACTTGCCGAAATCACTCTTGATGCAACACCGGCTGAGCCCTTGGCAGGAGAGCGGGCTCTGGAAGATGATTTGGCGTCGGTGGTCAACAAGGCCGCTGTGCTGCTGAGTTTCGAGCAAGTCGGGGGCTGCGAGGCGGCGATCGACATGGCGAAGGCCTATACCGAGGGTCGCTACGCCTTCGGTCGGCAAGTGGCCTCCTTTCAAGCGATAAAGCACAAGCTTGCGGATATGTTCGTGGCGAAAGAGTTGGCGAAATCCAACGCCTTTTATGGCGCATGGGCGATGACCAACGGCGTGAATGAATTGCCGCTGGCGTCGGCCACCGCGTACGTCAGCGCTGCCAATGCTTACTACCTGTGCAGCAAGGAAAACATCCAGGCGCACGGCGGAATGGGCTTCACCTGGGAGTTTGATTGCCATCTTTATTATCGCCGGGCGCAACTGCTGTCCACCCTGCTTGGGGGGATGCGTGTCTGGAAGCATCGACTGGCTGAACAAATTCTGGCTGCGTGAGAGGACTGACTGATGGATTTTAACGATACTCCAGAGCAGGCGGCATTCCGTGAGGCTGTCCGCCAGTGGCTGAATGCCAATGCCCGGCCTAAACGGGAGGGCGAGAGCCGCAAGTCACAAGCCGCGCTCTTTGACGAGGCAAAGGTCTGGTACAAAAAGCTTGCCGATGCAGGTTACGCCTGTCTGGATTGGCCTGAAGAATACGGTGGCGCGGGTCTGAGTCAGATCCATAAAGTGATCTGGTCGCAGGAGGTTGCGCACTACGCGGAGCCCGATGGTTATTTCGTGATTGGTATTGGTAATTGTGGGCCTGCCATCATGCATTTTGCGCCGGAGGAGCAGCGTCAGGCGCTTCTGCCGCGGATGGCCAGTGCGGAAGACGTCTGGTGCCAGATGTTTTCGGAGCCGAGTGCCGGGTCGGACGTTGCCGGCTTGCGTACCAGTGCGGTAAGAGAGGGCGACACCTGGACGGTCAACGGCCAAAAGATATGGACGTCCGGGGCCCAGCATTCAGATTACGGCATCGTCTTGTGCCGGACGGACCCGACGGTGTCGAAATACCGGGGCTTGACGATGTTCTACATCGATATGCATCAGTCGGGGGTGGAGGTCCGTCCAATCAAACAGATGGATGGCGATGCCCACTTTAACGAAGTCTTTTTCAACGATGCCAAAATTCCGGATGCCCAGCGGCTTGGCGAGGTCGGCGAAGGCTGGGGCGCGGCACTGTTAGTGTTGATGAACGAGCGATTGGCCATTTCCGGCGTTCAGCCGGACGGTTTTCCCGAGTTTCTCGCATTGGTGAAACAGCTTGATCTAGGCGAGCAGCCAGCGCGTGAGCACCCGGCAGTGCGCGAGCGTCTGGCGGACTGGTACTGCCAGCATGCCGGTATTATCGCCTCAACCAACCGTATGCTGACGGCCGTAGCGAAAGGTGGAATGCCTGGCGCAGAGGCCGCGTTGGGTAAGTTGGTGGGGGCCGCAATGAACCAGGATATTGCGCACTATGCGCTTCAGCTCATGGGCGAAGGCGGCAGTATTATGGAGCCGGATATGGCCGAGCAGCAGGCTCACTTTCAGCGGGCCTTGCTGTTCGCCCCGGGTATTCGTCTAGCCGGGGGAACGGACGAAGTGATGCGCAATATCATCGCCGAACAGGTGTTGGGGATGCCCCAAGAGCCCCGTGCTGACAAGGGTTTGGCGTTCTGTGATATCCCCTCGGGCAACGCTGGATGATCTAAGTAATTCCCGCTAACGGATACTCCTTATTCAGGGCGATGCGGGAGATTGCTAAAGTCACTCCCTATAGAGATAGCGAATTATCAGGGGGACTCGACATGGCATCCGTTGCGCAATCATCACAAGCTCCGCAAGCCAAGGCGCCGGAGGGTATTTTTGTTCAGAAGGCCGCCATTGCCCGCCCTTTGCGTGCCAGCTTTCGCAATAGCGACTGGTGGTTGAATGTGGACTATGCCGAGCATATTGATATTGCCAGTGGTGCGGCGTGTCTGGCGAAATTGCGCGCTGCCAGTTGATCCGTTTTTCAGGTGTATGCCTTATTTCCGAACCCCGCGCCGGTCGCGGGGTTTTTCGTTGTGGGTGTCGTCCAGAGAGCCTCCTGCACGGCGGTATCCCAAAAGCGTGCACAGTGCGCATTTTGCTCTCGTTCTTCACGGATTACGGGCTTTTCCCTATACTGCGCCTCAATCACGCTGGCTATGGTGAACACTCAGCGGCTGCCCTGTGGGGCGAGTACTAGAGAGGGTTTTCCATGGCTGCAAACAATGTGACAGCGTCGTCGGTATTCAGCGAGGCCCGCTATGGCGGACGTCCTATCGATCAATTTCGCAGTAACCGCGACGAGTGGTGGCTGAACGTCAACTATGTTGAAACCATCGATATGAAGGAGGCGCTCAGCCTTCAGTCACTGCGGACAACCGCGGCGCGCTAACGTCTCTGTGTGCCGCCACCGGGAGCGCGGCACGCACTATGATTAACTGGCACGAGATCGACACCGTCCTGCTGGATATGGACGGTACACTGCTCGACCTGCATTACGACAACTTCTTCTGGACCCAGCATTTGCCCAGGCGCTATGTCGACATTCATGGCGGCGAGCTGGAGTCTGTCAGCAAGACCCTCATTGATAAAATCATGGCCCAGCGCGGCTCGCTCAACTGGTACTGTCTGGATTACTGGTCCGAGGAACTTCGCCTGGACATTACCGCCCTTAAACGTGAAATCAGCCACCTGATCTGCATGCATCCGAGCACGCAGCGGTTTCTGGAATCGCTGCAAGAGAGCGGTCGCGAGGTGTGGCTGGTGACCAATGCGCATCAAGGCGGGTTGGATATCAAACTGGAGAAAACCGGGCTCGGCCAGTGGGTACAGCGCATTATCACGTCCCATGAACTGGCCTTGCCCAAGGAAGACGACGCCTTCTGGCAGCGTCTGGCTGATCACTGGCACTATGAGCCATCGCGCAGTCTACTGATCGACGATACCGCAACGGTGCTCGATTCCGCGGCACGCCACGGCATTTCTCACTTGATAACCATGCGTCGTCCGGACAGTCGCGCCCCGCGGCGAGAGGCGGTAAGCTATCCGGCCATTGATCATTTCGACGAAATTCTGCCCATACCCCCAAGAGACTGAGATTGAACGACAGCAGCAAGCGCGTGCGCCTAGACAAGTGGTTGTGGGCGGCACGTTTCTACAAAACCCGCAGTATCGCCAAACAGGCGATAGAGGGCGGCAAAGTGCACTACAATGGCGCCCGCTGCAAAGTCAGCAAAGAGGTGGAGTTGGGTGCCTTACTCACTTTGCGCACCGGCTGGGATGAGCGCGAGGTAGAAGTGCTGGCGCTGTCGGATCAGCGCCGTGGAGCCCCGGAGGCTGCCCTGCTCTACCGGGAAACCGACGACAGCATCAGCCAGCGCGAGCGCCGGGCAGCCGAGCGCAAAGCGCTGGGTCCGGCCGCTGGCATTATCAGCAACGAGCGGCCGACCAAAAAGCAGCGCCGCCAGATTCATCGCTTCCGCGAACAACAGGATTAAGCGCCATGAGTGACCAATTGCACCGTTTTATTTTCGACGGGAGTGACGTGCGCGGTGAGCACTTGCAGCTCTCCGGCAGCTATCGGGAAATGCTCGACAACCACCACTACCCTCCCGCTGTCGCCCGCCTGCTTGGCGAGTTTCTGGTCGCGGCGGCTCTGCTTAGTGTCACCATTAAATTTCGTGGCAGCCTGATCCTGCAGGTGCGCGGGGACGGACAGGTGCCGCTGATCATGGCTGAGGCCAACTCCGATGGTGATATCCGCGGTATTGCGCGGGATGCGGGGCAGGCAATGAGTGAAAGCTTCCACGAGCTGCTCGGCAATGGTCAGCTCGCCATCACTATCGACCCGATTGAGGGGCGCCGCTATCAGGGTATCGTCAGTCTTGATGGCGATAACCTAGCGGCCTGTATCGAGGCCTATTTCCGTCAGAGTGAGCAGCTCGCGACGCGAATCTGGCTGGGAGCTAACGGCGATACGGCAGGGGGGCTGCTGCTGCAGGAGCTGCCTACTCAGCACAGCGATCCAGAGACCTGGCAGCACCTGACGACGCTGGCCGATACCGTGAGTGAGGATGAGTTACTGACGCTCGATGCGGCGAACTTGCTTTACCGGCTCTATCACGAGGAGCCGTTGCGCCTGTTTGAACCCAAAAGTCTGCGCTTTCGCTGCAGTTGCAGTCAGGAACGCATGGAGGCCGCGCTGGTGTCACTGGGTCGGGACGAGCTGGATTCAATCCTCGCCGAGCAGGGGCAAATCGAAAGTCACTGCGAATTCTGCCACCGTCAATTCCACTTCACGCCGGTGCAAGTGGCCGGGCTGTTTGGCGACGCTGCCGGAAGTACACGTCACTAGAGTGCAAAAAAACCCAAAATCGACACTTTTCGGCCGCGCTGAGGGTTAGCGCTGCCGGGGGATTTTTGCAATAATACCGGCCTTCAAAATTTGGCCACCCGCGCGGGGGGTTTACCCCGATCACAGTGACCTCCGAACTGTCTCCCCAGACTATGTGACAGGAACTTAGATAATGACTGCTGAAACCACCGTGTATAAAGATTTAACCCCCGCCCAGCTTATCGAGCAGGCACTGGCTCGTGGCGAAGGTCAACTCGCCGACACCGGCGCACTGGTTGTAACGACTGGCAAGCGCACCGGCCGCTCTCCCGGCGACCGCTTTATCGTTCAAGAGCCCTCAACGGCGGATGCCATTGATTGGGGCAGCGTAAACCGTCCTTTTGATGCTGCGAAATTCGACGCGCTGTGGACGCGGGTTGAAGACTATCTGGCAGATCACGATTCTTTCCAGTCTCAGTTGCACGTGGGTGCGCACGAAGATCATTACATCCCCGTGGTGGTGAATACTCAAACGGCTTGGCAGGGACTGTTCGGCCGCAACATGTTTGTACGCCCCGAAAAATACAACCCCAAGGCCAAGGAAGAGTGGACCATTTTGAATTGCGCGGGCTTTGTTTGTGATCCCGAGCGTGATGGCACTAACTCGGATGGCGTTGTCATCATCAATTTCGCCCAGCGCAAAGTGCTGCTGGCCGGCATGCGCTATGCCGGTGAAATGAAGAAGGCGATGTTCTCTGTGCAGAACTTCCTGCTGCCCGAGAAAGACGTGATGCCGATGCACTGCTCCGCCAACGTTGACGAGCAAGGCAATACCACCCTGTTCTTCGGTCTGTCCGGTACCGGCAAAACCACCCTGTCTGCGGATCCCAGCTGCTACCTGATCGGCGACGATGAACACGGCTGGTCGAAAGGTTCAGTCTTTAACGTCGAAGGCGGCTGCTACGCCAAGACCATCAACCTGAGCCAGAAGAACGAGCCCATTATCTGGGACGCGATTCGTTTTGGCGCGATTGTTGAGAACGTGGTGATCGATCAGAACAGCCGCACTGCAGACTACGACGACACCAGCCTGACCGAAAACGGGCGCTGCTGTTACCCGCTGGAGCACGTTGAGAAGCGTGTGATTGAAAATGCGGCGGGCGAGCCGAAAACCGTTATCTTCCTGACCTGCGATGTGTCTGGCGTACTGCCGCCTATCTCCATTCTGTCTAAAGAAGCAGCGGCCTTCCACTTCCTGAGTGGTTACACTGCACGCGTTGGCTCCACCGAGCTGGGTGCGGAAGCCGGTATTCACCCGACGTTCTCAACCTGCTTTGGCGCGCCGTTTATGCCGCGTCCTGCCGGTGACTACGCCGAACTGCTGATGAAGCGTATCGAAGACTTCGATTCACAGGTTTACCTGATCAACACCGGCTGGACCGGTGGCTCTGGTGCAGCCGGTGGCACGGGTTCACGCTTCCCGATTCCGGTCACTCGTGCTGTGGTTGCCGCAGCGCAAAGCGGTGCACTGGTAGGTGCAGCGACTGAGAAGCTGGATATTCTCAACTTGACCATTCCCGCGTCGATTCCCGGTGTTGACGACAAGTATGTCAATCCGCGTAAAGCCTGGGGTGACGAAGCGGCTTACGACGCCGAGGCGGCGAAACTGGCCAAGCTGTTCCAGGAAAACATCAAGAAGTTTGATGTCTCTGACGCCATTGTTGAGGCGGGCCCCAAAGGCTGATCGTCTGGGTGCCACTGAAAGGTGGTAATGAGAAAGGGCAGCGCAGGCTGCCCTTTTTTATGTCCTGGAAAAGGGCTCAGGCGGTTTGCAGGGTATGACTGACCGCGTACAGGTGCTGGCGAATACCGCTCAGTGAAAAGGGCTGCCACTTGCCCTCGGCCTGCGCAAGCCGGTCTGACAGAGCGTAGAGCACGGCAAGGTTGTGGGTCATGCCCATATGGCTGGCAGGCACTCGCAGGTTTTCGGCTTGTGGGCCGGGCTGCTCATGTACACAGTACTGCCAGTCCACAATGCCGTCGCTGGCACTGTACATGGCCGTTGACGGTACGTTTGGCGTGCGCTTCCACTCATCGCGCCAGCTCAACATCGGGTCGCTGAGTGCGCCGGGGTTCAACATCTCATAGAGCTTGGCAACCGGGCCGGAAACACCGCGCATTTCGGGGATGTTGACGGGAGAGCCCAGTGTGATGACCTGCCGCACATATTCAGGGCGCCGGTGGGCAAGGCTGCGGGCGTAAATGCCGCCGAGGCTCCAGCCGACCAGACTGGCTTTGCGGCCATGACGACTGACCAGGTCCAATACATGGCGCTCGTAGTTGCGATACACCTTTTCTCGAAGACCGGTGTTGAGTCCCTGCTCCCAGCCATAGGCCGCATAACCGGCGCGCCGCAGTGCCTGGCGCATGACCGCACTGCCGATATCACTGGTCATAAATGAGGGAGCAATCACGACAGGATGTCCATCACCGCTGTGCAGGTGGCGGTGGAAGTTGCGCATGGACACTGCGGAAGCGACTTCGGCCAGAGAGCGGATTTCGCGTGCGGTGGGTCGGGCCTTCTCTCGCGGGGCGGGAATGTGTTCGGTCATCGGATTTCTCTTTTTATTATTGCTTATCGCGTTCTATTGAATCTAAACAATAAGCCCACCTTTCCGCAACGCATTCTTGCGCTTCTTTGCTAGGGGAAACCCGAGGTTGTATTGACACGCTTTTCATTGTTTTGGGATTTAGTATGCCCTTTCTAATTTTTCGCCGTAGTCTGCTCAGCAAGGTAAACAGGTGGCCAGCCGTAAGAGCCGCCGCCAATGTTTCAATCACATGGGAAAAGACCCAAGCGAGGAATCAGTATGAGCGACGCAAAAATCAGCTTTGTGGAAAAGGCCAACACCGTAGCCAAAGATGTATTTCATGCCCAACTTGGTTTGGCTGGCAAGGCGTTTGAGCAGAGCCAGGAACTGGTCAAAGTCACTGAAGGCAAGATCAAAGAAACCGAAGCCAAGTACAAAGACCTGTACGCCAAGCGCAGCGAGATCTTTGACGGTTTGGTGAGCCGTGGCGAAAAAGTACAGAGCGATGCCGTTGCCAAGTTTGAAGAGAGTAAAGAGCAGGTTGTCAGCAAGCTTAACCAGACGAAAAGCGACGCAGTTGCCAAGTTTGAGTCTGTGAAAAGTGAAGCGGTTGATGCCCGCATCAAGGAACTGCGTAGCAGCCTCGAGTCCAGCCTGGAAAAAGTGAAGGGTCTGGTTCAGCGCAAAGGTGACGCTGCTGAGGCGCCAGCTGCAGAATCTGTCGCATCGTAAGCAAGCATCGGTGGTCCTTTTGACCACCCCACCCAGGTCTTATAGCAACGATGCTTTGCACGGTGTGCCCTATGCGCATCGTGCTTTTTTTTGTAACTGAGGCGCCATTTTGCGCCCGTTAGAATCTTATTCTGCTAACTGGAGAATCCCATGAGCAACGACAGCAAAAAAAGCCTGAAAGAGGTGTCTTCACAGGCCAGCGAAGTGGCCAAGAGCATCTGGCTGGCAGGCCTAGGTGCCTACGGTCGCGCCTATGACGAGGCCCACGACGTTTATGAGAAGGCGAGTAAAGATACTCCGCGCCTGTTCAAAGAGCTGGTCGACAAAGGCAACAAACTGGAGTCTCAGGCCCGCGAAAAGCTGGGTGAGGCCAGCAGTATCGGTAAAACTGTCTCTATCGAAGAGCGCATCAGTAAAATGCGTGCCAGCTTGGGTTTTGGACACACTGCCAGCGCCGATGATCTGAAGCGTCTCGAAAAGAAACTCGACACGCTGAGCAAGAAAGTCGATGCCCTGACCAAAGCGGGCAAAGCCCCTGCCAAAGCGCCGGCGAAGAAGGCGGTAGCCAAGAAGACGGTCGCCAAAAAAGCGGTAGCAAAAAAGGCAGCACCTGCGAAGAAAGCCGCAGCAAAAAAAGCGGCTGAATAATCCTCGCAGCCACGCAGCGCCGGGCTGGACAAGCTCGGAGCTGCGTGTCACCGTAAGGCCCTGTCCGTCGAGGGGTATTGACCACAGGGATGAAAACCCGCGATAAAATTCTGCTCGCCAGCCTGACCCTGTTCAACGATGAGGGCGAAGGCAATGTGACCACCGTCGATATTGCCAACGAGCTGGATATCAGTCCCGGCAACCTCTATTACCATTTCCACGGCAAAGAACAGATTATTCTCGAGCTTTACGCGGGCTTTGAGCTGGAGATGGTCGATATTCTTGAGGCGCCACTTGAGCAGAGCCTGGATGCCCAGGACGCCTGGTTCTATCTCTATATTGTGTTTGAGCAAATCTTCAAACACCGCTATCTGTACCACAATCTCAATGACATTCTGCAGCGCTACCCGGATATCGACCGGCGTTTCGGCCGGCTGCTGGATCTAAAGCGCCGCGCGGCGAGCGCCGTCGCTGAAGAGCTGGTCAGTGCCGGGGTGATGACGGCCTCGGAGCGCCAGTTAGCCCATCTCTGCGACAGTGTGGTGCTGACGCTCACTTACTGGCTCAACTACACCGGCCTGCGCAAGGATCATGCACCCAATGCATTGAGCATTCACCGTGGTGTCTTTCAGCTGATGTCGCTGGTGGCGCCCTATCTCACCGATGATTTCCGCTATTTCTACGACGAGTGCAGCGCGCTGTTCGATGTGCTCAGCAGCGCCGACTAAAGTCTCGCGGGCGTCGCCAAGTTTCTGCATAATGTGGCGTTTTTACGCTGTATCAGGCCTATCATTATGCACGCTATTGCCAGCCGAATTGCCCAGGAACTGGGTGTCAAGGAATCACAGGTCAGTGCCGCCGTGGCGCTGCTGGATGACGGGGCGACGGTTCCGTTTATCTCTCGCTATCGAAAGGAAGTCACCGGCGGTCTGGACGACAGTCAGATGCGCGAGCTGGAGAGTCGGCTCGGCTATCTCCGTGAGATGGAAGATCGTCGCGACAGCATCCTTGACAGCATTCGCGAACAGGGCAAACTGACGCCCGAACTCGAGGCCGATATTCTGTCGGCCGACAGCAAAAACCGACTCGAAGACCTTTACCTGCCCTATAAGCCCAAGCGTCGTACCAAGGGGCAGATCGCCCTGGAAGCAGGCATAGGCTCCCTGGCCGATGCGCTACTGGCGGATCCCACGCTGGACCCCGCCGCGCAGGCTGAGCCCTACCTCGATGCGGAAAGCGGTTTTGCCGATATCAAAGCGGTGCTCGATGGCGCCAAATACATACTGATGGAGCGTTTCAGCGAAGATGCCAATCTGATTGCCAAACTTCGCGATTATCTCTGGGAAAATGGCCAGCTCAGCAGCGCGGTAATGGCGGGCAAGGAAGAGGAAGGCGCTAAATTCCGCGACTATTTCGAGCACAGTGAGCCGCTGAAAGCGGTGCCCTCCCACCGCGCGCTGGCCATGTTCCGTGGCCGCAACGAAGGTATTTTAGGGCTCAGCATTACGGTGGGCGAGCCTGATGCCAAGGTTCACCCCTGTGAACTGATGCTGGCGGATCACCTGGCTATTCACGATCAGGGGCGTGCGGCGGATGCCTGGCTGCGGGAAGTGCTGCGCTGGACCTGGCGGATCAAGCTTTACACGCACTTGGAAACC
This sequence comes from Spongiibacter sp., assembly GCF_984394615.1. Classification (NCBI taxonomy): domain Bacteria; kingdom Pseudomonadati; phylum Pseudomonadota; class Gammaproteobacteria; order Cellvibrionales; family Spongiibacteraceae; genus Spongiibacter; species Spongiibacter sp. Next base: position 18,480 of record NZ_CFHTQA010000009.1, read on the forward strand.
GACCTGCTTGGACGCTTGCGCGAGCAGGCCGACAACGCGGCCATCGACGTGTTTGCCCGTAACTTGAAAGACCTGCTGCTGGCGGCTCCGGCCGGGCCGCGTGCCACCATCGGTCTGGACCCCGGTCTGCGCACCGGTGTGAAAGTGGCGGCTGTCGATGCTACCGGTAAAGTGCTGGATCATGGGGCGATCTTCCCTAACCCTCCGCAAAACAAGCAGGCAGAGGCAGCTTCTGCATTGTTGGCCATGATCAAGGCGCACAATATTGAACTGATCGCCATCGGCAACGGCACCGCCAGCCGCGAAACCGAGCGTTTCGTGAAATCCCTGCTGTCCGCCCACCCGGAGCTGAACTGCACCAGTATTATGGTGAATGAGTCCGGCGCGTCGATTTACTCGGCCTCCGAGTATGCGGCCCGTGAATTCCCCAATCTGGATGTGACGATTCGCGGCGCGATTTCCATTGCTCGCCGTCTGCAGGACCCACTGGCGGAACTGGTGAAGATCGACCCCAAATCCATCGGTGTTGGCCAATATCAGCACGATGTTTCACAAACCGCCTTGTCGCGCAGCCTCGATGCGGTGGTGGAAGACTGCGTAAACGCCGTTGGCGTAGATGTGAATACCGCGTCACCGGCGCTGCTGTCGCGGGTGTCAGGTCTGAATCTGTCCATTTCGGCGAATATTGTCGAATATCGCGATCAAAATGGTGCATTTCGTGACCGTTCGGAGCTGTTGAAGGTCAGCCGCTTTGGCGCCAAGACCTTCGAGCAGGCGGCGGGCTTCCTGCGCATTATGGATGGTCAGAATCCTCTGGATCGCTCGGCGGTTCACCCCGAGTCCTATTCTGTGGTGGAAAAAATTGTCCAGCGCTGCGGCCGTGAAGTCGGAAACCTGATTGGTGACAGCCGCTTCCTGAAAAGCTTGAATGCTGCAGATTACGCCGATGCGGACTTCGGTATCCCCACGGTCAGCGATATCATCAGCGAGCTGGACAAGCCTGGTCGCGATCCTCGCCCCGAGTTTAAAACCGCCGAGTTTAAAGACGGCATCGAAAAAATTTCGGATCTGGAGCCGGACATGATCCTCGAAGGCGTGGTGACTAATGTCACTAACTTCGGTGCATTTGTCGACATCGGTGTCCATCAGGATGGCTTGGTGCATATCTCTGCACTGTCGAGTACCTTCGTGAAAGACCCTCATAGCGTGGTAAAGGCCGGGGACATCGTCAAAGTGAAAGTGATGGATGTGGATGCGGCGCGCAAACGCATCGCGCTGTCCATGCGTCTGGATGACAGTGCCTCAGAGCATCAGGCGGAAGGGCGTGGCGGTCAGCGCCGTGAGCGGCCCAACCGCGCGGTCAAAGCGCAGCAGAAGTCCCAGCAAAGTGCGGGCAGCGGTGGCACCATGGCCGCGCTGTTTGCCGAGGCGAAACAGAAGAAAGGCAGTCGTCTCTGATCTCAACGATGTGAAAAATCGGGTCGCTGGCTTACAGCGGCCCGAACCAACTCATCGCCAGCGGGACGAACAGCGCCGTAAAGGCACCGGTCAGGCACAGTGCCAGGCTGGCGAAGGCACCGGCGACGGGGCTGCGTTCAAAGGCCCGCGAGGTGCCGATGGCGTGAGCGGCCAGTCCCAGGCAGAAGCCCCACAGGCGGTCATCCTGGATTTTGAGCCTCTCAAACAGCCAGTTGATGGTGGTAATCCCCGCGACCCCGGTCAGAATCACTGAGCCCACGGCTACCGAGGTGATGCCGCCTATTTCCTCGGTGACCGATATGGCAATCGGCGTGGTGATTGATTTGGTGGTCAGTGACATCAGCGTGTCGCTGGTAGCGCCCAGCCACCACGCCAGCAGCAGTGCCGAACCACAGGCGAAGAGTGCGCCGAGTAGCAAGGTGATTAGCAGCGGTCCAGCCAGTTCCCGCAGCAGCGGCAGCTGCCGGTAGAGGGGGACAGCCAGTGCCACGGTGGCCGGTCCCAGCAGGAAGTTGAGCCAGTTGATATCCGCGTAATAGGCAAAGTAGTCCAGGCCCAGCACCTTCAGTGCGGCGGCAATCACGATTGCGCCGCTGATCGTGGGGTGCAGTACGGCGAGCTGGCCGCTGCGGCGGTAGGCCCATAGCGCACACTGGTAGGCGGCGAGTGTCAGGGTGAGCCCAAACAGGGGGCTGTGCAGCAGCGCGCTCACGCTCATCGGCTCCGCGCCAGGCGTTTGAGCAGCAGGCCGCTGAAAATCAGGGTAAAGACAGTGCCCAGCGTGACCGCGGCGATAAAGCCCGGCCACTGGTCGGCAAAGCCGGCGCCGAGAAAAAACACGCCGGCCGCCGGGGCCATCAACAGCATGGGCAGCAGCTCAATCAGGCGTTGGCTGCCCGCACTCAGACCCTCCGGCACCGGCTGGTCGCTGACGACGCCGCGAAGGCATAACAGGCCAAACAGTAAAAACATGCCGATCACCTGCCCGGGCAGCGGCAGGCCGAGGACCCGCTGCAAAAACTCCCCCGCCAACTGGCAGGCGAACAGGGTCAAAAAGCCTGCCAGCATCAGCGACGGACCTGGGGCAGTGCGCTGGCGATGGCCGCAAGCCCAAGGCCGACAAAGGCGATCAGCGCCCAGTTGGGCATGCTCAGGCCGAACAGTGTCCACACCACTTCCGCGCAGTTGCCGTCGCCCATCATCAGTGTGCTGAACGCTTCGCTAAACGGCAGGTTGTCGAACATATATTCCAGGCTGGGGCCGCAGGCGGGCACTTGATCCGGCGGCAGGCTCTGCAGCCAGACTTGACGATAGGCCACGGCCGCGCCGCCGCCGCAGCTCGCCAGCATCAAGCCGCCAGTGATGTAGCGACCGGTTTGCTGGGGATGGAAGATCAACCCCAACAGAGCGAACAGGCCGGTGAGCGTAAAAAAGGCGCGCTGTGTGATGCACAGTGGGCAGGGGTGCAGGCCATCGACATATTGCGCGTAAAGGGCATAGGCGAGCAGGCCGACACAGCAGGCGAGAATGAACAGATAGATTTTGCGGGAGCTGATGGACATGGCATCTCTCTAGTACAAGGGTCGCTGGGCGACAAACGTGGCTCGCGAGGTCAGCGCTTGAACTCCTCGCTGAGCTGGTCGATCAGTGCCGGATAGAGGTCGAAGAAACAGCGCTCGATCTCTGCCCGTCGTGGTGCGAGTACGGCAGCGCAGTCCTGCAGCGGATTGGGGCGACGAAGGCGCCTGGCGATGCGCGACAGGGTGCGGTGGGTATTATGCCAGTCTTGCAGCGAGCAAAGAACATTGTAGTCGGCAAGAAAACGGCTCTGCCGTCGCGCGCTGTCAGGCAGCGAGGTGTCGGCGCTCAGCAGGGTCTGGTAGCAGTGTTGACTGAAGGTTTCCAGCGTCGGTGTATGTCGCTCCCCTCCCCAGTTATCCCGCCAATGCTGGCTCAGCACGTGATCAAAGCAGACATCCAGTGCGATGCCTGCATAGCGACGGAAGTCATCGGGAAAGGCGCGCAGGCAGTCGCGGGTGGCTGGGTGACTGTCAGTCAGCGCGTCGATGCGCCGGTGCAGGCGAATGCCCTCTTCCCAGTCATCGGGATACTCGCCGCGCAATGGGCCTTTTACATGATCGCCCAGCAGGGCACCAATCAGCAGGCCGTCGCCCTCTTCCCCGCGCTCGCTGGCAAGCCGTGCGGCGAGGTGAAAGTGGGCGAGGTAGTTCACAGCGTCTGATACTGCTCGTAAAAGCGCGTCAGGTAATCGTCAAAGCCGCCTTGATTGCTGGCTTCCATCTCGGCCTGCTGCTCCATGGAGTCTTCCCGAAGATCGGCAAAACGATGGATCTCGGAAGGCAGCAGTGGTGCGTCTCGCAAGGTTTTGCTGTGCTGCTGCGACAAGCGCAGGGCGAAGGGATGATAACCGCCGTCGCGATTCAAGATGGCGTCGACGATCTGCGCCGAGGGTGTCAGCACTGGATTGCGAAGTTTGGCACGCTGGGTGGCGCAGCTCTCTATGTAGCGGCTTTCGCCGTGCGCGGCGTCGAGAATCTCGGCGAACTGGGCGATGTCGTCCAGCAACGCGTCGCCCCAGTCGCTCAGGCTGCGGGCTTGCCCCTCCGTGTCGCAGAGCATCAGACCGGGTTCGCGACCGCGGTTTACCACTTTGCTCAGGTTGTCGGCGATGCTGCTGTTGGCGTCGTCGTCACACAGCGGGCTGTCTGCGCAGAGACAGAACAGCAGAAAGGCGTCCAGGAAGCGGATCTGCTGGGCGTCGATACCCAGTGGCAGCAGCGGGTTCACGTCAAGACAGCGCACTTCAATGTATTCCACGCCGCCGCGACGCAACGCGCCCAGCGGAATTTCGCCGCTGGCGGTCACGCGTTTCGGGCGGATCGGGCTATAGAATTCGTTTTCGATCTGTAACAGACCGCTGCTCAGCTGTTCGTCGCCGGGGAAGCGCTCGTAGTCACTGTGCGAGGTGGTGATCGCGCCGCGCAGGGTATCAATGTAGTAGTCCAGGTGGTTGTAGCAGATGTTCAGGTTCTTCTGCGCATTGCTCTGGTAGCCGAGGTCGCCCATGCGCAGTGAGGTCGCGTAGGGGCCGTAAAGCGTGTGTTCACCGGTTTTCGTCAGCGCGTGCGACTGGCCGTTAACAAAGCAGCTTGAGACGGCCGGTGCTGCACCAAACAGGTAAATCAGTAGCCAGGAGTAGCGACGGAAATTGCGGATCAGCCCGAAGTAGCCATCGGTTATCGTATCCTTGTCGGCGTTGCCGTCATTCAATACGGCCCACAGTGCGGGCGGCAGCGAGAAGTTGTAGTGAATGCCGGCAATGGTCTGCATTTTGCGGCCGTAGCGATGCCCCAAGCCCAGGCGATAGCGGGTTTTCATGGTGGCCGAGTGGCTGCTGCCGTACTGCGCGACAGGAATGTCGTCGGCTGCGGGCAGATGGCAGGGCATGCTCGCGTTCCACAACAGCTCATCACCGATGCTGCGCGCGGCAAAGCGGTGAATGCGTTCCAGCTCCTCAAGCGTATCGGTAATACTCTCGCTGACCGGTGTGATGAACTCCAGCAGTGCTTCCGAAAAATCAGTGGTAATCGACGGGTGGCACAGCGCTGAGCCGAAGGCGGCGGGGTGTGGGGTGCGGGCTAACAGGCCGCCGGCATCCATGCGCAGGCTTTCTTTCTCTATGCCGCGTCGGATATCTCTCAGCAACTCCTGCTGACCGGGTGCTGCCAGCAGTGCCCGTCGTTGCTCTAGCGTACTTAGCAAATCGGTATCCTCAGCGGACATGGAAAAAGGCCAAACAGTGTAATTCCGCGACTGGATATCGACAAGCTCCGGTAAGCGCGGGATTGTCAGCGTTGCCGCAGCCTGCTAAAAAAGTGCCCTCACCTATCTTGGAGCCCTAGCAATGAGTCTTCCTCAGCCCGGCATCTTTGTCGAATGCAGTCGCCGCCATATGTTCATGGAATACCAGTTTAATGCCGATGCCGATAGTGCGCTCGCAAGAGCTGCGCTGGGTCGCGCGATGGGGGCGTTGCAGGCGCTGGATGGCCGCCAGCTCAATGTGGTGTGGGCCTTTGGCAAAGAGAGCTGGGAGCGGCTCGGGGGCCGCAGTCCGGCGGGCTTCAAGGCATTTTCGCCTGTGGGGAGCGGCGCTGTCATGGCACCGGCTACGCAGCACGGCCTGCTGCTGTGGCTGCATGGCGATGACGAAGGTGCCCTGTTTGATGCGGCCATCACGGTCGATACCCTGCTGAAGGAGATCGCCGAGGTCGCACTGGAAATTCGCGGCTTCATGTATCACGACGCCCGCGATCTCAGCGGCTTCATTGATGGCACTGAAAACCCGGATGGTGAGGCGCGGAAACAGGTCGCTCTGATTCCAGAGGGGGAAATCGGTGCGGGCGGCAGCTTTGTGCTGTCGCAGAAGTGGATTCACCGTCTCGAATCCTTCCGAACACTGAGCCAGTCCGAACAGGAGGGTGTGATCGGGCGGACCAAACCCGACAGTGTGGAGCTGGACGACGATGTGATGCCGGAAAATTCCCACGTCAGTCGTAGCGATGTAAAAATAAATGGCCAGTCGCAGAAATTATTTCGACGCAGCGTGCCGTTTGGCGGTGTGCGTGAACACGGCCTGTATTTCCTGTCATTTAGCGCCGAACTGTCGCGATATGAACATATTCTTGCCAGTATGTTTGGCAAGGCTGAGGACGGCATTGTTGACCGTTTAACGGATTTTTCAACGCCGGTCAGCGGAAGTTTCTGGTTTGCGCCATCGGCGACGGAACTTTCAGAGTGGATGACGCACTAAATAAGCGAAGTCTCCTACTCTAGGTAATTTTGGGCGCTGCTTGCAGCGCCCTTTTTTTGTCTGTGCGATTTGTCGGCAGCGCTCAGGCCTGAGGCTGTGGCAGTGGCGACATCGCTTGGCGAATACAGGCCACCATCGCGCGCACCGCTTCCATGCGTGAGTAGTTGGGGCGAACCAGCAGGCAGATCTCGCGACTGGGAGGCGGACTGCCAAAGGGTACGTAGTGCAGCCCCTGCTCTTCATCGGCGGAGCGCACCGCAAGCTGCGGCATCAGGGTGATGCCGAGACCGCTGGCGACCATGTAGCGAAGGGTTTCCAGACTGGTGGCCTGAAAGCGCTGGTCTTCACGCGCGCCGGCGGTAAAGCAGTAGTCGAGGGTCTCGTCGCGCAGACAGTGGCCGTCTTCCAGTGTCAGCACCAGCTGCCCGTCGAGGTCCTTCAGCGATGCTTCGCTGAGCTTTGCCAGCGGCTGATCGCGCGGCGCGGCCAGTACCAGAGGTTCGCTGTACAGATTGTAGCGCTCGACATTCTCAATGCTGTCCAGCCAGGACAGAATCACCACATCCAGCTTGCCTTCATCCAGCTCCTGCAGCAGGACATGGGTCTGGTTTTCATGCAGATAGAAGTTCACTTTGGGCAGTTCTGCACCCAGCGGACCCATGATATGCGGCAGCAGATAGGGGGAAATGGTGGGGATCAAACCCAGATGAAAATCCCCTGAAAGGGGTTCAGACAGGGCTTTTGCGGCATCTTCAAAATCCTCTGCCGCTCGCAATACGGCACGAGCACGGCTGATCAACGCCTCCCCTGCGGGGGTGAGCATCACCCGCTTCCGGTGACGTTCAATCAGCATCAGGCCGAGGCGCTCCTCCAGCTTCATGATTTGCCCACTGAGAGTGGGCTGGCTGACAAAACAGGCTTCGGCGGCACGCCCAAAATGTTGATGGCGGGCCACGGCGTCCAGGTACTGCAGATCACGGATTTTTACCATGCTTGCCTCGCGATAAATGGAAGTGCTTCCAGCTTATCATAGAAATAATCTATCCAAATAATCATTACGATCGATTAGATAGTGATTTCCCGCTTCCCTACTATGGTTCCTGTCTTCAACGAACAGTGTTTACCCGATAGGAGAGCATCTTATGTACAAAGCGATTATCAACACCGAGGTTCAACCCTTTAGCGCTACCGCCTACCACAACGGCGACTTCATCCCGGTGAGCGATGCTGACCTGAAGGGCAAGTGGGCTGTGGTGATGTTCTACCCCGCCGACTTCACCTTTGTGTGTCCGACCGAGCTGGGTGATATGGCTGACCATTACGCGCAGCTTCAAGAGATGGGGGTGGAAGTGTACTCGGTCTCTACCGATACCCACTTTACCCACAAGGCCTGGCACGACAGCTCAGACACGATCAACAAAATCCAGTTTCCGATGATCGGTGACCCTACCGGCAAAATCTCACGCAACTTCGGCGTGATGATTGAGGAAGACGGTACTGCTCTGCGCGGCACCTTTGTGATCAATCCCGAGGGGGTGATCAAGGTTGCCGAAATCCACGACCTGGGCATCGGCCGCTCCGCCAAAGAGCTGCTGCGCAAAATCCAGGCCGCCCAGTACGTGGCCGAGCACGATGGCGAAGTCTGCCCCGCCGCCTGGCAGCCGGGCGAAGAGACACTGTCTCCGTCACTGGATCTGGTCGGCAAAATCTAAACGAACACCGGGGTTCGACAGAGCCCCATCGAACATCAAGGTGGTCGCCAGATGGCGGCCACGACCATCGGAACACCGGGAGTTAGCATGTTAGACAACACCATGAAAAAGCAGCTTGCGGGCTACTTGGCCAATCTGAAAACGCCGGTGGAACTGGTCGCCTATCTCGGCGACGGTGAAAAATCCCGGCAGATGGAAAGCCTGATTCAAGATATTGACGCCCTTTCGGACAATATCCGTGTGCGTCGTGACGACAGCGCAGAGGTTCGGCGCCCGGCCATGGGCGTGCGTTCAACCGTGCAAGACACTGAGTTGCGCTTTGCGGGCCTGCCCATGGGCCACGAATTCACCTCGCTGGTGCTGGCGATTCTGCACAGCGGCGGTCATCCGATGAAAATTGACGAGGCGCTGATTGAGCAAGTGCGCCAGTTAGAGGGTGAGTTGGTCTTCGAGACTTTTATTTCACTGAGCTGCCAGAACTGCCCGGACGTGGTTCAGGCGCTGAACATGATGGCGGCGATCAACCCCAATATTCGCCACGAGATGGTTGATGGCGCGCTGTTCCAGGACGAGGTCGACGAAAAGAAAGTGATGGCGGTGCCCTCGGTATTTCTGAACGGGCAGCCGTTTTCCCAAGGGCGCATCAGCCTGAAAGAGATTTTGAGCAAGGTCGATAGCAAGGCCGCCGAGCGTAATCAGGCGGCGCTGAACGACAAAGACCGCTTCGACATGCTGGTTGTCGGGGGTGGGCCGGCCGGTGCTGCGGCGGCGGTTTATGCCGCGCGCAAAGGGATTCGTACCGGCGTCCTGGCTGACCGTTTTGGCGGACAACTGATGGACACCGTGGGCATCGAGAACTTTATCTCGGTGACGGCAACCGAGGGGCCGCGTCTGGCCGCGAACCTCGAAGCCCACGTGCAGGACTACGATGTCGACATTATGGACGGTCACTGCGCCACCGGGCTCCGTGTTGGTGAGGACGGCGTGATTGAGATTGCGGTGGGCGACGCTGTTGTGCGCAGCCGCAGCGTAATGCTGGCGACCGGCGCACGCTGGCGCGAGATGAACGTGCCGGGCGAACAGGAATACCGTGGCCGCGGTGTGGCCTACTGCCCCCACTGTGATGGCCCGCTGTTCAAGGGTAAGTCGGTGGCGGTGATCGGTGGTGGCAACTCGGGTATTGAGGCGGCGATTGACCTCGCCGGTATCGTGCAGCACGTCACCGTACTGGAGTTCGACAGCCGGCTGCGCGCCGACGAGGTATTGCAGCGCAAGGCGCGCTCGATGGGCAACATCGATATTGTCGTCAATGCGCAAACGACCGAGGTACTGGGTAACGGTGAGAAAGTGACCGGACTGCGCTACACCGATCGTGTCAGTCAGGAGAGCAGAGAGTTGTCGCTGGCGGGCATCTTTGTGCAGATCGGTCTGGTGCCCAACACCGAGTTCCTCAAGGGCAGCCTTGAGCTCACTGCGCGCGGCGAAATTGTCGTGGGCCGCCGTGGCGAAACCTCGTTGCCGGGCGTGTTTGCGGCGGGTGATGCGACCAATAGCCCCTATAAGCAGATTGTTATTGCGATGGGCGGCGGCGCCAACGCGGCACTCGGTGCGTTCGATTATTTGATTCGCAGCTCGGTGGAGGATGAAACCAGCGAAGCGGCCTGATTTTCCCTACCCCTGTGGTGTTACACCCTAGCTTGCCCCTTCCCCAAGGGGCTTTTTTGTTTCTGCATGATTAGAGATGTGTGCCTGTTTGGCTCTGTATATCTGCCTGCTGCTGCGCCCATCGTTCCAGCAGCCTGGCATTGCGCTGGTTCTTGCGCATGGCGATATCGGCGATGTCGCCCAACACCGGCAGGCTGCCGATAACAAAATCCAGAGCGATATTGCCGAGCATCCGCAACTTGAGGTGTGTGGGAGCGCCGAGGTGGTGAGCGTGCCACACCAGACTCAGGCCCAGCAGCGCGCTCAGTAAATCCCCGGCAACCGGCAGCAGACCGAGCAGTGCGTCCAGGCCAAAGCGCCAACGAGTGAAAGGGATGCCCCAGACGCCGTCCAGCAGGTCGGCTGTGCGGCGGGCGCGCCGGAGCCGGTCCTCCGGGGTCATTTCTTGGCGATGATGTACACGGCGTGGATGATGCCGGGCAGGTAACCAAACAGGGTGAGGATGATGTTGAGCCAGAAATGCTTGCCGATGCCGACTTGCAGAAACACGCCCAGCGGTGGCAGCAGAATAGCGAACAGAATGCGAATCAGGTCCATAGTAGAAACATCCTCTTATTAGTCTAGGGATCGCCTCGGCGAGGTCCCACCATAGCACAGCCGGTATCTGACAATACTATGGTAATTGTGCTGTTCAGACGCGCCTCGATATGGGACAGCCATCCCAGAATCACCTTCTGTCGAACCCGGTTGGTGCGCTACTTGCTCGTATGCCATTCAAGGCAATAACGGACAGGGACAGGCGCAGGATATGCTCAAAATTGGGGATTTGCCGGGTGTGGGTGCCCTCTTGGGGCGACTGTTGTGGGGGCACCTAAGCACGCCGAGGCGTCGCGTGACGGTGCAGCAGCGGCTCAGTGAGGTACCGCTGACCGATGCGCCCTTGCGTGCGCCCATCACCATTCGCTGGGATGAACATATGATCCCGTTTATCGAGGCGGAGTCGGAGGCCGACCTGGCCGTTGGGCTGGGCATTGTTCACGCCCATCTGCGGCTGGCGCAGATGGAATTTATGCGGGTGGCGAGTCAGGGTCGTCTTAGCGAGTGGCTGGGGCCGCTCGCCCGGGGGGCGGACCACACCCTCCGGGTGCTCAACCTCGGCGCGTGTACTGACGACAATCTTGCGGCATTGCCTGACAGCGCCCGTCAGTGGATGGACGGGTTTGCGGCGGGGATCAATCACGTCGTCGACGGTGTTCAAGGGCAGCGCCGACAATGGCCGGAGGAAATGCAAATTCTGGGGGTATCACCCAGCCATTTCTCGGTCAGTGACCTGCTGACGCTCTGCCGCCTTAACTCTGCCGATTTTACCTGGGGACTGTGGCCAAAGCTGCTGCCGATGCGCGAGCGCAGTGACTGGAAAGCGCTGTGGCGCCAGTTGATGCGTTACAGCGGCGGACCGCCGGTGCCGATTGATGGCCTAGTGAGTGAGCCGGGTGGCGACAGTCTGGCCTGGCTGTCGGGCTTGTTCGGTAAGCCCGGCGGCTCCAACGCGGTGGCAGTGGATGCCCGTCGCGGCGCAGGGGGTACTGCCAAACTCAGTGGCGACCCTCACTTGCCAATGGTTTTGCCCGGCTTCTGGTTACTGGCGGGGTTGCGCTGTCCCGGCTTCAATGCCGTGGGGTACATGCTGCCCGGTGTCCCTGCCGTAATGGTCGGGCGCAGTCCGCATATTGCCTGGGGCGGCACGTCCCTGCATGCAGCGTCGAGCGATCTGTTTGATGTCAGTGCTGTGCCCGAGTCATCGTTGACCGTTCGCCGAGAAACTCTCAAAACCCGTTGGGGAAAGCCGGTCAGTGTCACGGTGCGCGACAGCGAGTGGGGGCCGATTCTCAGTGATGCGCCGCTGTTTGGCGGCGGCAAAGCCGGCACTGAATCGCGTCCCCGGTTCGCCATGAAATGGATGGGCCACCAAGCCAGCGACGAAATCAGTGCATTGCTGGCGGCGGCGCGTACCCGAAACTTTAGCGACTTTCAGCGGGCATTGAGTGACTTCGGTGTCGCCGGGCAAAACATGGTGTATGCCGATGTTGACGGTAATATCGGGCAGTTGATTGCCGCGAAATTGCCGAGGCGCCCTGCCCGCCGCCCGGCCGATGTCGTGCTGCCAGCCACCGACCTCAGCTACTGGCAGCAATCGGTGAATACGCTGGGCTTGCCCTGCGAAGTGAATCCGCCGGAAGGGTTTGTGGCCTCGGCGAACAACCGTCCCAAGCAGGAGGCAGAAGTGTATATCAGTGGCTTCTTCTCGCCGGACGACCGCGTCGAGCGACTGCGCAAGCGGCTCGCGGGGGAGGGGCCGGTAGACCACGCGCTACTAAAGGCGCTGCAATGCGATATTCACAGCGATACGGCGCTCGCCCTGCGCGACAAGCTGCTGCCACTGATCCCCGATGCCCGCAGCCGCGGCTATCGTTGCCTGGCAGACTGGGATGGTGACTACAGTGTGGACAGCGAGGGGGCATTGCTGTTTGAGAGCCTGCTTTACCACTTTGCGCTCGCCCTGCGTGGTGGCGATAACATCGAGGTTTATACGGCCAACTGGGACCCTCGCTCGCTGATTGTGGCCGATGTGATGAGCTTGCCTGACGAGGCCTTGCGCAAGGCCATGAGAAAGGCCTTGCCGCCTGCCAGACGGATGCTGGATCGCTATCGTCGCTGGGGGGCCGTCCACCGGTTGCGGGCCAATCATCCGCTGGCGGCTTTGCCCGTATTGGGGCGGCGCTGGCGCTTTGCCGAGATGCCGGTCGCTGGCGCCAATGAAACACTGATGAAGTCAGCCCACGGGTTCGCGGTGGGCAAGCACTATGTGGGCATGAGTTCTACGGCGCGCTACCTCTTCGATCTGGGTGATGAAGACAGCAGTTGGTTTGTCATGCTGGGCGGACAGGATGGCCACCCGGGTTCGGCGGCCTTTTTCGACCAGCAAGCCGCTTGGCACAGCAACACGCCTATTCAACTGCCCTTGAGTGACGAGCGGGTCAAGGCGCATTTCTCCTTCAGTTGGACACTGCATCCACCAGAGAGCCATTGAGTTGTTGCGGGCTTAATGGGTGTTGGCCTTGCCGAGCTTTTTCAGGAAGACCTGCACTTCCCGCTCGGTCTGTTTGTCGCCCTTGCGCGCGGCAGCATCCAGAGCGGCGCGCCAGGCATCGCGGGCGGCATCTGTGTTGCCGCGTTGCTGTTCAGCCTTGCCGAGCAGCTTCCAGGCGGCCGAGTAATCGGGATCGTGACCGACGCAGGCACGCAGATGCTCGCTGGCTTCAACAGCCTCGTCGCTGTCGAGCAGTGCCTTGCCAAGACCAAAGCGCAGCATGGCATTGTCCTGACCTTTGGCGAGCAGTTTTCGCAGCGCTTCAATATTCACAGATTCCTCCAGTGATAGTGGCGCGCTTTCGGCAGTGGCAATTCGGGAAGCTGTTGACCCTGTCGTTGCAGCCCTTCGCGAAGATAATTTGCCGCCTGAGGGTGTTCGCCCAGGCCATCCAGTAGCCGCGCCAGTTCAAAGCAAATGGTGGCATTGGGGGCCAGTCGGTGGGCATCTTCAAAATACTCCCGCGCCTTGCCCCACAGTTCGTTACGCAGGCAGATCCGGCCCAGCGCCAGTTGCAAGCTTGCGCTGTCGGCGTGGCTCTTCAGCCAGGCTTCGGCGTGACGGAGCTGCTCGGCGGGTTTGTCTGCCGGAACGCTGGCATACAGCATGACCAAGCTTTCCTGCCATTCTTGCTTAATCGCCACGCGCAGCAGTTTGAGCGCATCTTCGCTGTTGCCCAGCGCAAGCAGTGCGGGGATGACCTCCGGCAGCAGCGCGCTGCGGGGCGCACGGTTGCGGTCCAGTTCCTTCCACCATTGCAGCAGGGCGCCGGCATCGCCGGCTGTCCGCAGTGCCTGCAGCTCGCCGCGCAGGGCGTCCAGTTCCAGCGCATTGATGGCGTTCTCGCTCATCAGCTTGCGCTTTCGCAGTTCAGGCAGCAGAGCGCGCAGTGAAGAGGCGTCGTTCACGCCGCGATAGGCGCGTACCAGCAGCAGGGTCACTGCCGGATCGCGGTCTTTGCGGCGCAGTCCGTCGAGAGTATTCAGCGCCTCGGCATATTGGCCGCGATCCAGTTGCAGTTCTGCACGCAGTAATTCGGCCGCTTTTTCGCTGGCGCGATTGCGCTGGGCTGCGGCGTCAAGTGCCTCGTCGATGCCGCGGGAGTCATTGAGCTGATGACTGGCGCGGGCCGCCAGCAGATAGTTAATCAGCGGCTTTGGACGGCTGGCTGGAGAGAGCAGCAGGCGGCGAGCCTGCAGCCACTGGCCGCGGCTATAGGCGATGACGCCGCGCTCGCTGCGGCGTTGTTGCTGGCCACCGCGAAAGTTGCCGAAGCGATCAGACAGTTTGGCACCGCGCCGCAGCAGACTGAACAGCAGCCAGGCCAGTCCCAGCAGGATCAGCAGTACCGCGACGGCTATCCACAATGTCATTTCGACCGTGGTGTGGCCGTAGGCGATCAGCACATAACCACTGTCATACTGGATGGCAACAGCGGCTCCGGCTGCCAGCAGCAGTGCAAGCAGGGCAACGAAGAACAGTTTCATTGACCGACCTCGCGCTGCCAGCGCTGCGCCTTACTGTATTCCTTGAGCGCACGCAGTGAGCCGGAAATATCCGGGCGTTCGCCGCGAATATCGGCTTGCCCCAGCTTTTCGAGTTGAGTCGCCAATGCCTCGCGGCGGTCATTCAGCGGGAAATAGCGTTGCAGCCAATTGGCCGCTTTATCGAGCGCGCGTTGGTAAACCGTCGGCCGCTCGGCGAGCAGTGCCAATTGCGCCTGTTCAAGCATCATGCGCAGGCTGGCACGCAGGGCGTCGGCCTGCTCTGGAGCCAGCTCCGCGCGGAATTTATCATCATGCTGGCGGATGCGGATGTAGCTGCGCAGCTTTTCCCAGGCGCGTTGAAAGCCGGTGGCGAGACCGCTTTGCCAGGTACTGTCGGCGTCAGCGACGGGGGCGGGGTTATACTCCGGGGCCCCGTAGGCTTCCAGTTTGTCGACTTCGCCGGCCAGTCCTTCCAGTTGCAGATAGAGGCCTTCGATATCAATGTTGCTGAGACTTTGCAGGGCCGACAGCTCTTTGGCCAGCTCGCTGCGTACCGGGTGCAGCGCTGGGTCATCCAGTTCGCGCAGAATGGCATCGGCGCTGCCCAGCAGTCGCGCGGCGGCGCGGCTGTCGCCACTGAGTTGCAGGCGCTGGTTGGCGAGACGCAGCAGGTATTCGGCTTCGGCCAGCAGCCAGTCATTGCGGTCGACGGCGCTCAATTCCTGAACCTGTGCACTGAGTTGCTGAAGCTGGCGCTGGCTGATGGCCTGCTGCTGGTCGATCAGGCTGTCGAGTTCAGCCAGTCTCTCGCGCTGGCGATTCAGCGCGGCGTCGGTGGCATCGTTGCGGCTCGTGGCGCTGTTCAGGGCGGCTTGCATCTTGGCGACAACGGCGGCGCTCTGCTGGTCGCTGAGATAAATAAGTTGATAGTAAAGCCAGCCGGCTCCGCCAGCGGCGGCAAGCGCGACGATCAGTGCGAGGCTGGCGAGCAGCCCTGCGCCGTGACGGCGTGGCGCGGCTGGGCTTTTGTCTACCTCGGCGGGAAGCGCATCCTTGTTATCGTTGTCTGACATGGTGGTCTCTCTGCCATTGGGAAAGGGCCGCCAGCGTCGCTGTCGTGCCCGCATTCTCGGCGAGGATAATCTCGCTGAATCCGGCCTTCCGGGCCATATCCGCTACCCTAACACTGGGCAGCAGCACGCTGTAGTTGCTGCGCTGCGAAGCGGGGATACGCGCACAAAATGCCTGAAGGGTTTCGCCACTGTTCAAGCAGACCACATTCGGTTGCTGTGCGTCGAGTCGTGCCTGTAACTCGATGGCGCTCACTGCGGTGTCGGCGCGTCGGTAACATTCGGCGTAGTCCACGGTGGCGCCGCGGTCGCGCAGGGTTTGGGCGATATGTTCGCGACCGCCACAGCCGCGAACAATGAGTACTTTTTTATGGGCAACGTCCTGAAGCGCGGGCATTGCCAGCAGCGACTCGCTGTTCATACTGCCGTGCCCGGCCTCGTCCAGGGAGCTGAGCGCAGCGGCGGGCCAGGGCCATTGACGCAAGGCGGCGGCGGTCGCGGCGCCCACGGCGTGGCATTGCACATCCACGGGGTACTGCGGCCACAGCTCATCGATCAGGGCCATGCCGCAGTCCACGGCGTTGGTGCTGACAAAGATAAGATGCCGGTAGTGATCAAGGTTCAGCAGCAAACGCCTTGCGCGCGGGTACTCGGGGGCATCGTCGCCAAGCGGGATGATGCGCAGCAGGGGTTCGATAATCACGTTGGCACCGGCATCGCGCAGCGCGTCAGCCAGTTCCTCGTTGCGGCCTTCGGGGCGGGTAATCAGCACCCGCAGGCCATTGAGATTACTGTGCGCTGTCACCGTAGACCGCCGCCAGAATATCGCCCGCTCCCTGTTTCAGCAGTTGTTCCGCAACGGCAATGCCCAGTGTTTCCGGGTGTTCGGCGCTGCCCTGCTGCTCGGCGCGCAGCACGCGTTGACCGTTTGGTTCGCCGACCAGTGCGCGCAGCCAGAGCTGGCCATCACTGTCGCCATCGATGGCATAACCGGCGATGGGTACCTGACAACCGCCTTGCAGGTGACGGTTCATGGCGCGCTCGGCGCTGACTTTGGCCGCGGTATCGGGGTCGTGCAGCGGTGCCAGCAGTTGGCGTGCCCACTCGTCATCGAGTCGGGTTTCCACGCCGACGGCGCCCTGACCACAGGCGGGCAGGCTGTCTTCCACGGCCATGTAGTCGGCGATGCGCTCTTGAAGCTCAAGGCGGATCAGGCCCGCCGAGGCGAGTACAATCGCGTCGAATTCGCCGTCGTCGAGTTTGCGCAGGCGGGTTTGCACATTGCCGCGCAGGCTGGAGACTTTCAGGTCGGGGCGGCGGGCGCGCAACTGGCACTCGCGGCGCAGGCTGCTGGTGCCAACGTGTGCGCCCTCAGGCAGGGCGTCGACATTGGCGTAGTGATTACTGACAAAAGCGTCGCGAGGGTCCTCGCGCTCACAGATAATGGCCAGCCCTAGGCCTTCCGGAAACTCCATCGGCACGTCTTTCATTGAGTGCACGGCGATATCGGCGCGGCCGTCCATCAGTGCCTGTTCCAGCTCTTTGACAAACAGCGCCTTGCCGCCAATTTTAGACAGCGGCGAGTCCAGCAGCTGATCGCCGCGGGTGGTCATGCCCAGCAGTTCGACCTTGAGACCGGGATGACAGGCTTCGAGGCGAGCCTTGATGTATTCGGCTTGCCACAGGGCGAGCAGGCTTTCGCGGGTGGCGATGCGCAGGGTGCGTTCAGACATAGGGCTGGGGTCCGTGGATAAAGCTAAAGCGCCTTATCATACGCCAGCCGCTGGGCAGACTAAACCACTGTGATGCTTGCGTCAGCGGCTGGGGAACTGGGTCCAGCCGTCCAGCCATGTCTTTGTGCTGCCGGGTCGCAGAGCGCCGATATACTCGGCGGCCTCGTCCCAGAATTCGCCTTGAGGCAGTGCGCTGGCGCCTTGGCCGAGCGGCGAGCCGGCGGCAATACGGAAATCGGGTTGTGGGTCGTCGGCCGATAGTCCGGCAAGGCCGGGGTTGGCGGTCAAGGCGAACTCGGCAAAGAAGCGGGCTTCGTCGAAGCCGCCGTCGTCGTTGTGTTTGCCTTGCTCATCGGGATACGGGCCGTTATTCACGATTGCCATCGCGCTGAAGCTCAGCTCCTCGCTATCGAAGCGGGACACGGTTTTGATGTCGCGAATGTCGATGGCTTCGCCGGAGAAGCCGCTGATCAGCATATTGTGAAAGTGGCCGCCGCTGCCGCGTCGCAGAGTAATGCCGCGCTGAAATTTTTCACTGCTGGACAGACTGAGCAGGCTGACATTGTAAAGCGTGGGCGCGGAGACCGGCGTTGCGGCGTGATCGCTGGCGCTGTTGTCGGCCTCGATGGCGTTGTCGCCCATTTGCGGATACTGCAGTACTTGCATGAATTGTACGCGACCGGTCCAGCCCATATCCCAGTCCAGCGAGTCGTCATCGGCGCCGCTGATCACAACGCGCTGCAAGTCGACGGTGCCGCCGAACACTTCGATGCCGTCATCCGCGGCGCGGTGAACCTGCACGTGTCGCACGATGGTGTTGTTGCCACAGCCGCCGAGTGTAAGACCGTTAAGTTCGTTATTGGCATAGACTTCATAGCCGGCAAATTCAATGCGCACATAGTCGAGTACGCCGCAATGACTGCCGGTATCGCCACCGCCGAAGCGGCCGCGGCGATCATCCATCGGCAGCCCTTCTATCTGCGCTTCACCGCTGTTCACCGGGGCGTTGCCCAGCAATACCAGCCCTCCCCAGTCCCCCGCCTGACGCTGACCCGCCGCCTGGGCGCTGGTGAAGACAATGGGGGCGTCGGCGGTGCCGCGAGCGGTAAGGGTGGCGTCGCGGGTAACGATCAAGGCGCTGCCCGGCTCACCCTGGATTACGGTGCCGGCTTCGATGCTCAATTGCGCATTGCCCTCCAGATAGACAATGCCTTTCAGCCGCCAGAGGGTGTCGGCATCCCAGTGCTGAGTGCCGCGCAGCGAGCCCTGCACGGTTTGCTGGCGCGGGCCGTTATCCAGCAGCACGATGCCGGCGGCAATCGCAAGCAGTATCAAGGCCGCGACGGCCCACAGGGCGCTGCGCTGCTGACCGCCGGAAGGCGTTGTTGGGCGGTTGCCCGCACTGACGGTTTCGGTGATATCCGGGTTGACCCCAGCGTCGCGTTGGGTCAGTTCGCCGTCGCTGTTCAGTACTCGCAAGCTAAGACCCAGTTCGCGCAAGTCCGCTTGCTGGCTGGTGGCGGCCTCATCGATCAGCTCGCGGCGATAGGCGGAGTCGCGCAGCAGGCTGTTGAAATGAATACGGCGGTTGCTGCCCTGCTCCATGGCGGTTTTAAGCTGCCACAGCAGTTCGACCAATTTGGCGCGGGGAGTATCCACAGAGTTCATCGGCGATCCTTTCTGACAGGGGCAAGAGTGCGCGGGGAATTATGGCGCTGCTATATGACATGCAGGTTAAGCTCGCAGGTCTCGGCGGCGGGGTGAACTCTGCTATACTCAGCGGCTTTTCAGAGCGTGCTCGCCACGCGCCCGACCGACACAGGACCCGCCTTGCAATGAGTGACCAAGAGCCGACCATCAAACCCTGGGGTGGACGCTTCGCTGAAGCCACCGATCAGTTTGTTGAGCGCTTTACTGCCTCCGTCAGTTTCGATCAGCGCCTTTACCACCACGATATCAATGGTTCGCTGGCGCACGCGGCGATGCTGGCCAAAGTGGGTGTGTTGAGCGAAGACGAGCTGAAGCAGATTCAGACGGGCCTGGAAGAGATCCGCAGCGAGATCGAGGACGGTCGCTTTGAGTGGTCGGTGAGCCTGGAAGACGTGCACATGAATATCGAGGCGCGGCTGACGGACAAGATCGGCATCACCGGCAAGAAGCTGCACACCGGTCGTTCGCGCAACGATCAGGTTGCCACCGACATTCGCCTTTACCTGCGCGATGAAATCGGCGCTATCTGCAGCGAGTTGACCCGACTGCAGCAGGGGCTGGTGGCGCTGGCTCGTCGCGAAGCCGATACCATCATGCCCGGTTTTACACACCTGCAAACGGCGCAGCCCGTGAGCTTTGGTCATCACATGTTGGCCTGGAACGAAATGCTGGAGCGTGACTTCAGCCGCTTGCAGGACTGCGCGGCGCGCATGAACCAGAGCCCGCTGGGCGCGGCGGCACTGGCGGGTACCACGTATCCTATCGATCGGGAGTACAGCGCCTCGCTGCTGGGTTTTGACCGCCCTACTGAAAACTCGCTGGACTCTGTCAGCGACCGCGACTTTGCCATCGAGTTTGCTGCTGCAGGCAGCTTGCTGATGACCCACCTGTCGCGCTTCAGTGAAGAACTGGTACTGTGGACCTCCGCGCAATTCAATTTCATCGATTTGCCGGATCGCTTCTGCACCGGTTCATCAATCATGCCTCAGAAGAAAAATCCCGATGTGCCGGAGCTGATTCGCGGCAAGGTTGGTCGGGTCAATGGTCACTTGATCAGTCTGCTGACGCTGATGAAGTCGCAGCCGCTGGCCTACAACAAGGACAATCAGGAAGACAAAGAGCCGCTGTTTGATGTGGTGGATACCCTCAAAGACAGCATCAAGGCCTACGCTGATATGGTGCCGGCGATTACGGTGAACGCCGACGTCACCCGCGAAGCCGCCATGCGCGGTTTTTCAACGGCGACCGATCTGGCCGACTATCTGGTGCGTAAAGGACTACCGTTCCGCGACGCCCACGAGGTGGTGGGTAAATCTGTTGCCTACGGTATTGCCGAGGGCAAAGACCTGTCGGAAATGTCGCTGGACGAGTTGCGCCAGTTCAGCAAGGATATCGACAGCGATGTGTTTGAGGTGTTGACGCTGGAAGGTTCCGTCAACGCTCGCAATCACACTGGTGGTACTGCACCGGCTCAGGTGCGCGCCGCCGCTGACCGGGCTGACGCCCGCCTCGCCCAGCGCTGAGTTGCCGCGAGGCCGCCGCCTGTGAAACTGCAGGCGGTTCTAACGGTCTGTATCAGGCCCTCCGCAGGTGCTGCGGTGACCGATAATAAACAGGAGTTTGTCATGCCTCGCTATAGCCGCGCGTTTTTCCTCTGCCTGCCCCTGTTGGCGTTGGCTGCCTGTGAGCCGTCGGTTGAGGCACCGGCTGGTGCTGCCCGGCCTGCCGCGTCGGTAACAACCCAGACGCTGGCTCCGCAAGTGATTGAGGAGCGCCTGCCGGCGCTGGGCACGCTGCTCGCCCGAGAGTCTGTGCAGATCACCAGCACGGTGAACGAGAAAGTTCGCAGCCTTCACTTCGACGAGGGGCAATATGTCGAAAAAGGCGCCTTGTTGGCGGTGTTGGAGCAGGCGGAGGAGCAGGCCCAGCTTGCCTCAGCCAAGGCGGATCTGGCCGAGCAGAACCGTGAAATCAAACGCCTGAAAAACCTGTTGGCGACGCAGTCGGCGGCCCGCAACGAGTACGATGCTCGCATCAGTGCCAAGGAGCGGGCCGACGCGAAAATTGCCGAAGTGCAGGCAAAAATTGACGAGCGAACCCTGAGGGCGCCGTTCAGCGGTGTAACCGGCTTGCGGGAAGTCAGCCCTGGCGCCTACCTCTCGGCGGGCAGTGCCATCACCAGTCTCGACGACCTGAGTGTGATGCGTCTGGATCTGAATATTCCCAGTTTGTTGCTGGGTTCGCTGCGAGTCGGCATGAGCGTCAATGCACACAGTGATGCACTGGACCAGTCATTCGTCGGCACCATTGTGGCGATTAACCCGCGCATTGATCCGGTGTCGCGCAGTGTGATGGTGCGTGCCGTGCTGGATAACCCCGATGGCGTGCTCAAGCCCGGCATGTTGATGCGCCTGTCGCTGCTCAAGGATCAGCGCGAGGGCATCATGGTTCCCGAGTCGGCGCTGCAGAGCATCGAGCGTCGGCACTATGTCTGGTTGATGGGCGGCGATGGCCTGGCCGAGCGCCGGGAGGTCGAGCTGGGCATACGTACGCCCGGTTGGGTGGAAGTGCTTGCCGGGCTGGCGGCGGGCGATCAGTTGATTACCGAGGGTTACCTGATGCTGCGTCCCGGCAGCCCGGTTGTGGCGCGGGAGTCCTGAGTCATGCTGCTATCCGATACCGCCGTTAAGCGCCCGGTATTCGCCACGGTTATCAGCCTGCTGCTGGTGGCCTTTGGTCTGTTGTCTTTCGAGCGACTGCCGCTGCGCGAGTACCCGGATGTCGATCCGCCGATCGTGTCGATTTCCACCAATTACACCGGCGCCTCGGCTGAGGTGGTCGAGTCAAAAATCACGCAGGTCATCGAAGAGCGCATCGCCGGGATCGAGGGTATTAAAACGGTTTCGTCGATCAGCCAGGATGGCTTTTCCTCCATCAATATCGAATTTGATCTGAATCGCGATGTGGATTCGGCGGCCAATGATGTGCGCGACCGGGTCGCCGGGGTGCGCAACAATCTGCCGGAAGAGGCCGACGCCCCCGAGGTGCAGAAAACCGATTCTGACCAGCAGGTCATTATGTGGTTGAACCTGACCTCCACGCGCATGAATACCCTGGAGTTGGCCGATTACGCCCAGCGATACCTGGTGGATCGCCTGTCGGTGATCAGCGGTGTGGCGCGGATTCGTGTGAGTGGCGGCCCGGAATATGCCATGCGCATCTGGCTGGATCACGAAGCATTGGCGGCGCGCAATCTGACGGTTGGTGATATTGAGGATGCCCTGCGGCGCGAGAACGTGGAGTTGCCCGCCGGTACGCTGAAATCGGTCGACCGGGATTTTGTGATCAAGATTGAGCGCCAGTATCTCGAGCCGGAAGACTTCGAGACGCTGGTGGTGCGTCGTGACAGCAGCGGGAATCTGCTGCGGCTCGGTGAAGTGGCGCGCATTGAGCTGGACGCCGAGGAGTACCGGAATCTGTTCCGGGGCAACGGTATTCCGCAGGTGGGTATCGGCATTATCAAACAGAGCGTCGCCAACACGCTTGAAGTGGCCAAAGCGGTTCACGCCGAGGCGGAGAAGCTGCGCGATATTTTGCCTGCCGGGGCCAGCCTGCACGACAGTTTTGACAGCTCCGTCTTTATCGACAGCGCCATCGACGAAGTGTACAGCACCTTGTTCATTGCGGCGGCGCTGGTGGTCTTGGTGATCTTTCTGTTCCTCGGCGACTTCCGCGCCATGCTGGTGCCTGCGATCACTGTGCCGGTGTCGCTGATTGCGACCTTCACCGTGCTCTATGCGCTGGGCTACACCATCAATCTACTGACTCTGCTGGCACTGGTATTGGCCATTGGGCTGGTGGTGGATGACAGTATTGTGGTGCTGGAAAATATTCACCGCCGCCTGCAGCAAGGTGAGACGCCGCTGGTGGCCGCGTTTCTCGGCAGTCGGCAGGTAGGCTTTGCGGTGGTGGCGACGACGGCGGTGCTGATCGCCGTATTTGTTCCGATCACCATGCTCGAGGGGGATGTGGGTCGTCTGTTTGGCGAGTTTGCGGTAGCCATGGCGGTGGCGGTATTTTTCTCCAGCATTGTAGCGTTAACGCTGTCCCCGGTGATTTGTTCAAAACTGCTGCGCCGCGAGGCCATGCACGGGCGTTTGGCCGAATTCGTCGAAGGCTTGCTGCATCGAATGGAGGCGCGCTATCGACGTGTACTCGACGCCAGTTTGCGACGGCCGGTGATCTCGCTGTCGGCGCTGGGTGCGGCGGTACTGGGTTGCGTGTTGCTGCTACAGGAGGTGCCCGCCGAATTTGCTCCCAAGGAAGATCGCGGGGTGATGTTCCTGATGATTCGCGGTCCGGAGGGCTCCTCTTTTAACTACGTCAGCAAGCATCTGGAAGAGTTGGAACAACGCCTGATGCCCCTGGCGGAAAGCGGTGAGGTGAAGCGTTTTCTGGTGCGTGCGCCCGCCGGTCGAGGCGGGGCTGAGAGCTACAGTGAAGCCTTCGCCATTCTGGTGTTGTCGCCCTGGGATGAGCGGCGTCCCAACACCGAAATTGTGGCGGATATCCGCCGCCGCTTGAGTGACTTCACGGCGCTGACGGTATTCCCATTGTTGCCTCAGGCGCTGGGTGGCGGTTTTAACAAGCCGGTGGAGTTTGTGCTCGGTGGCAGTGACTACGAGCATCTGGTGGCCTGGCGCGATGCCATTATGGATGAGGCCCGGACCAATCCCGGTCTGGTGGCGCTGGATACCGATCACCGTGAAACCAAACCGCTGCTGGACGTTACCGTGTTGCGCAATCGTGCGGCAGACCTCGGGGTGAGTACGCAGGAAATCAATCGCAGTCTGGAAACGCTGCTGGGCTCGCGCATCGTGACCACTTTTATGATGGGTGGCGAAGAGTACAACGTGGTGCTCGAGGGGGAACCCCGCGCTCAGAATACCCCGGATGATCTCGGCAACATCTATGTGCGTTCCAACACCAGTGGCCAGCTGATTCCGCTGTCGAATCTGGTGCGTATGGAAGAGCGCGGTGATGCGGCGGTATTGCACCGCTACAACCGGGTGCGCGCGATTACCATCGATGCCGGTCTGGCCGACGGCTATTCGCTTGGCGAGGCCTTGGCCTATCTTGAGGAGGTGGCGCAACGCGTCGCGCCCGAGGCCATCATTGATTACAAAGGGGAATCGCTGGACTACAAGGATACCGGCGGTGCAGTGTATTTCACCTTTGTACTGGCCCTGCTGGTCGTCTATCTGGTGCTGGCGGCCCAGTTTGAGAGCTTCCTCCACCCGCTGGTGATCCTGCTGACGGTGCCGCTGGCTGTGGCGGGGGCGCTGCTGGGCTTGTACCTCACCGGCCAGAGCCTGAATATCTACAGCCAGGTGGCGTTGATTATGCTGGTGGGACTGGCGGCCAAAAATGGCATTTTGCTGGTGGAGTTCACCAATCAGTTGCGCGATGAGGGCGTGCCGTTCGATGAGGCGGTCAGTCGCGCTGCCGAGTTGCGTTTGCGGCCGATCGTCATGACGGCCATCACGACGATTATGGGGGCGATCCCGCTGTTACTGGCCTTTGGTGCAGGCAGCGAAAGTCGCTACGTCATCGGCGTGGTGGTGGTATTCGGGGTGAGCGCCGCAACACTGTTTACCCTGTTTGTTATTCCTATGGCCTACCGTCTGCTGGCTCGCCGAACCGGCTCTCCCCACGATGTCAGCCACCGTCTGGAGAAGGAGCTACAAGAGCAGGACAAGGCACTTTAGGCTGCCGAGTGCAGCGACTACCCACCGTTGGGTGTCGCTGCATCCCCACTTCAGCCCGGCAGTCCGTCGAGCTGATCAACGTGCTCCAGTTCGTGATCCCAGTCGGCCCGGCTACTGACGCAAAGATGAGCGTTGGGGCGCAGGCTGACGGCGCTGTCCAGGCTGCCCGCGGGCACCATCAGCAGTTTTCCTCCCATGTGCAGGCCGGGCAGTGCGCTACCACACTGCTTGCAGAAGCTTCTGCTGTGGTGACTGCCGGGCAGGGTAAACGATGCCACATGCTGCTCGCCGCTCTGCCAGGCGAGGCTCGCAGAGGTGGAAAACAGGTTTGAGGCGTGGGCCGATCCCGTGCCTTTGCGACAGCGGCTGCAGTGGCAGAGATAAAAGCTTTCAAACTCGCCATCGATAACATAGCGCACGTCGCCACACAGACAGCTTCCCTGATATTGGCTCATGGTATTTTTCCTTACTCGCCGGGTGGCAGAGCACGATAAGCGGCCTGCCCGATCAGGGCAAGTCGGCGCGGTGATCTTCGATAAAGGCGGTGTCGGCGGGGCAGCGTTGGTCGTTTGCACTGCTGCCCTCTAGCTCCTGTTGAGAGGCGACAATATTGCTGTCATCCGGGGCCAGTGCCACCGCCTTGGCAATGGCGGCCCGTGCTGCATCAGCGCAGGACCTTGCGTCCAGAGCGTAAGCGTAGTTGTTCCAGAGGCTGGCGTTGTCCGGGGCTTGCTGCAGTGCCCGGCGATAGTGAGCACTGGCTGCCGCCATGTCGCCATCGGCATAGGCAAGGTTGGCGCGTGCCAGCCAGCCTTCCGGCTGCCGGGGCCAGTGTTGGCTGGCCTTTCGATAAAAGGCTTTTGCCAGAGCGCGCTGCCCGGTTTCCTCAAACGCGTTCGCGCTGCGCAGATACGGCAGTGGTCGCGCACTTGCCGGGACGTTACCGCTGTCCACCAAGACTCTTGCCCAGAAGTCGGCCCGTGCCCAGGTGGCGTTGAAGGTGGCGAAACTCAGCGCGTAATTGGGGTGTTCGCCGGAGTGCAGATACAGGGTCTCGCTGGCCAGGTCGTAGCCAAGTACGACGGCATAGTGCCATTGGGGAAACCAGCTTAGGCCTTGATTCTGCAATACGAGTACCGGATTCCCGGCGTCGACCTCCCGAAGCAGGTCGCTGAAGCTGCGCGCCAGTGGATAAGGCATCAGCCCAAGTCGTCGACTGGCGGCCTGCATTTCGGGCGTCAGGCTGCCGCGTCGGCCGGGCAGAAAACTCATTGCTGCAATGGTCTGCTGATCGGCTTGAAGCTGTCGATAGCGGGCAATGCTGGCAATCGCGGCCGGGCCACAGTAGTAGTCCTGCTGCGCAATAAACGGCACCGAGAGTTGCCGGTGTTCGCTGAGTTGCTGACGGGTATCGGTAGGGATATGAGGCGCGCTGCTGCACGCCGCCAATAGCAGGCTGAGCAGCAGCGCAAGGCCGAGTCCGCGCATACCGCCGATTAATTGGCCGGGTTAACGAAGGGGAAGATGTCGGTCACGCCGAGGATGTCGGTGATGAAGAAAATCAATACCAACAGTGCCAGCAGGCCGACAGCACCGGCACCGGCGGGCATGTCATCCATATGCGCCTGCAGGCTGGCGAGTTCATCGGCGGTCAGCGCGTTGATACGGGCATCAACATCGGCGGGTGAGACACCCAGGTCCATCAGTCGGTCACGGACATCATCGCGCTGCAGGGCGTCTTTTAGTGCGGCTTTCTGCTCACTGACACTGGCATCGTGAATGACGCTGGCGGTGTCGACCATCGCCGCCGAGGCACCGCTGGCGGCCAGGCCCATCCAGGCCATCAGCAGACTCAGAATAATTGCCGCACTGCGCTGTTTGTTTCGCATAGGTCTCTCCTTGCTGTTGTTGTCAGGACGCGAATCCCGCGTTTACGTGCCGTTTACTGGTTTTCTACGGCAAGTTGCAGGGATCCGTTTACCACAGGAATCTGCTCACCGGGTGGCTCACTCATCACTACGGTTCCGGTTTCATTGTTCAAACTATAGCTAACCTGATAGCCGGTGACCCGCTGTTTCGGGTCTTCCAGTGTTTGGCAGCGTCGCTCTGTGCGGGTCTGCACATTCTTGCTCTGCATGTCTTCCTGAACACGCTTGCCCGCGTAGCCGCCTGCCGCAGCGCCCGCCACAGTCGCCAGTTTTTTGCCATTCCCGCCACCGACCTGATTGCCGATAACGGCACCCAGTACCGCGCCGACCACGGTGCCAGTGACCTGATTGCTGTCACGGCTGGGTGCGGTTTCCTGGATCACTTCGTCGCGGCATTCTTCCCGCGATACAAAGTACGTCTCGGTAATGGGTTTTACGTCCAGTACCTGCGCAAACTGAGGCTGACTCTGTTGTTCATAAACGCCGATGCCCGCAGCGGTTGCAACCGCAACCGTACCGATGCCTGCGGCGATCAAAAGCGGATTTGCCATGGTTTATTCCTCCCTCATACAGGCCTTGAGACGCCATTTTCAGGAAGAAGTGCCGGAAAAGCTGGGGCAACAATTCACAGTTGTGATTCAGTACTGATTCATAAACAAAGCCGCGTCGGCGATAGTGTTTAAAGCGCGACCAGCAGTGACAGATAGATCAGCAGCTCACTGAGTTGCTGCGCGGCGCCCAGTGCGTCGCCGCTGTACCCTCCCAGCCGGCGCCGGAGGTAGCGGGCAAAGACAATGCGAAAAATCAGCAGGCTGAACGTCATCAGCAGCCATTGGCCGACGTCGATAAACAGTGCCGGCAGCAGCACGGCTAGCCCGGCCAGCCACCATTGGCTAAGTGGCAGCGCGGTGGCCAATGGCTTGGATTTCCCCTCGCCGCTGACGTATTGCAGGTCTACCAAATACGACACGGCCAGCCAGCGGCTGAGGGGCTGGGCCAGCAGCAGGGCGAGTGCGGCACTGCTGGCGCTGGGCAGACTGCTGAGCGCGAGGGCTTTGATTCCCAGCACCATCACCAGCGCGACGGTTCCGTAACTGCCGATACGGGAGTCTTTCATAATGCGCAGCACATCGTCGCGCTGCCAGCCGCCGCCAAAGCCGTCAGCGCTGTCGGCTAGTCCGTCTTCATGGAAGGCACCGCTGACCATAAGCCCGACCCCCATGCTGAGCAGCACCGCCAGTGGAAGATTGTTGAACAGAGCGTCGAAGGTCAGCAAAGCAACGGCGCTGATGGCACCTAACAGCAGTCCGACAGCGGGAAAATAGCGGGCGGCACCGTCGAGTTTGTCCTGAGAGAAATCGGGGTCGGGTGGCACCGGCAGGCGGCTGAGAAAGCCCAGTGCCAGCAGAAATATCTGCCACTCTCTACGCAGTCGCTGGGAACGGGGTGTTGTACTCACAATACTGGCCTGGCCGCAAAGGAGCTGATTCCAGCACAGCCGGCCAGACCCTGCAAGCGCGGGGGCTGGCCCTTGATGCATTGGATGGCTTATTGCACGGTGATTCGCCGAGGTTCTGCGACAGCCAGTTTGGGCAGGTGCAGTGCCAGCACGCCGTTGTCGACTTTGGCGGCAATCTGTTCCTGGTCGATGCTGTCGGGCAGGCTGAAGCGGCGAAGGAAATGGCCTTGCCAGCGCTCACTGACAGCCAGCTTGCCATTGCCGTGGTCGATATTGCGCTCGCCTTTGACGGTCAGCACATTGTTGTCGATGCTGACCTCTATGGCGTCGCGATCGATGCCGGGCACATCCATGCTCAACAGGTAGGCGTCGTCGGTTTCGCTGATATCGACAGCGGGTGCCCAGGCGCGATTCACCGGTTCACGCGGTTCGCTGCGGTAGTCTATGCCGCGGCTCAGGTCATTAAACAGGGCAAACGGCAGATAACTGTTCATGGTGCATACCTCCTGAAA
The DNA here is from genome assembly GCF_984394615.1 of Spongiibacter sp. NCBI lineage: Bacteria > Pseudomonadati > Pseudomonadota > Gammaproteobacteria > Cellvibrionales > Spongiibacteraceae > Spongiibacter > Spongiibacter sp. The sequence goes on from NZ_CFHTQA010000009.1 coordinate 46,985, forward strand.
AAACGGTGTTTTCACGAAATTGCGCCAGCATGCTGTGTTTTCTATATGGTGGTGAACGATGTGATTTCAAGTGCTTATCGGTGGCCGCGCGGCTCTGCTACACTGAGCGCGCATTTCCTAACAGCAGCCTGCCTCACTCGAAAAGGATAAAATTATGAGCATCCAAGTTGGTGATACCATTCCCGCCGTTACGTTGAAAGTGATGGGCGAGAAAGGCCCCCAGGACATCAGTACTGACGATATTTTCAAGGGTAAAAAAGTGGTTCTGTTTGCCGTGCCGGGCGCGTTTACGCCGGGCTGTACGCTCACCCACCTGCCCGGTTATGTTGTAAATGCCGACAAGATCAAGGCCAAGGGTGTAGACACCATTGCCTGCATGGCGGTGAACGATGCCTTTGTGATGAGTGCATGGGGCAAGTCTCAAAACGCCGATGAAATTCTGATGCTGGCCGATGGCAATGCGACCCTGACATCTGCACTGGGCCTGGAACTGGACGCCAGTGGCTTTGGTATGGGCAAGCGCAGCCAGCGTTTTGCACTGATTGCCGATGACGGGGTGGTGACTCAGTTGGCTGTTGAACCGGCGGGCGGAGTGGATGTCAGCGCTGCCGAAAAGATCCTCGAACTGCTCTGACGGACTGCCGTTTTGACTGTCCGCGATCGCACGCCGCGTATCGTCATTTTTGATTCCGGCGTCGGTTCGCTCAGCATCGGGGCGGAAATTCATGCCCTGCTGCCGAGTCTGGATTTACTGTACGTTATGGATCGCGGCGGCTTTCCCTATGGCCTCTGGCAGGAGCAAGCGCTGGTCGAGCACATCTGTCAGAAAGTTCACGAGGTACTGCGAGCGCAGTCGGCCGATATGCTGGTGATGGCCTGCAACTCGGCCAGTACGGCAGTGCTGCCAGCGTTGCGCGAGCAATTATCAATTCCCGTGGTGGGCGTGGTGCCTGCGATCAAGCCTGCCGCGGCGCACAGCCGCAGCCGCGTCATTGGTTTGCTGGCCACGCCGGGGACCGTTGCCCGCCCCTATACTGCCAAGTTGATTGCGGATTTTGCGCCGGATTGCTGTGTGATCCCGGTCGGTTCGGCGGAGCTGGCGCCGGCGGTTGAAGCACTGTTTTGGCACGGCGACGATGCGCCGCAGGTATGGCGGGGCATTGCAGAGCAGTTTCATTGTCACCCTCGTGCGGCAGAAATGGATACCGTCGTACTGGCCTGCACACATTTTCCGTTGGTGAAAGATCAGTTGGCGCGACAGTTGCCGAAGCTGGCCTGGATTGACTCCGGTCAGGCAATTGCCCGCAGAGTTCAGCAGTTATTGCTCGATCAGGGCTGGCAGCCTACCCCAGTGCCGGGACGACAGTTTTTGCGCTTATTGGGGGCCAGAGAGCCCAGTGAGGTGCTGAGTCAACGGTTGGGTGAGCGGGGAATTGTGCTCAGCGGGCATTAAACGCCTCGGCCTGAGTATTGTAGGTATCTACGGCGTCCGTCATTTCCGCCATGGCCTTGCTGTAGCGACCGATGCGATCCAGACGCCGTTGCTCGGTGTCATGGCCCGTGCCCCTCGCGGTCTTCTCCATGGCATCCATACATTTCAAATAGCGACCCTGCTCATCGAGGTAGACCTCCAAGCGCTGTCGCCAATCCTGTAATTCGCTGCGTTCAAGGTTTGTGGGTGATGCCGGTGTCGGTGCTGCAGGTAGTGTGCAGGCCGCGTTGGCCAGCGAAGAAAGCAGGCTGGACGCAATCAGCACAGGCAATAGCAGGCGGTTCATTGTGGCTCCGGTCGGCGGTAAGTTGCGCAGAAGTATAGCGCAAAGCCAAGAGACGGTGGGGCGCTGGTTGGGCATAAAAAAGGGCGGCTCAGGGCCGCCCTTGATATGTTGTGGCTGCTTACAGTCCGCGGGGGTCAAAACCGCCGGCGTAAAACTGCGAGTACCACTTGCGGAACTTGGCAATCGGGCCGTCGCCGTCACAGAGAATCGGCAGCGGGCGATAAATCTTGTGTTCCCAGATCGGCTTGTCTTCTTCCAGTTGGCCGACGATGTTGGCAATGATCGCCGCGTTAACGCCGCCTTTTTTCACTTCGCCGTCAACTTTAGGCTGGGTGAAGGCGAAGCGCACGTGCACAGTTTCGTTGTCGATCGGCGTGGTCAAACCCATCAGGAAGGTGTCGGCGATGCCTTCGAACTTGGTAAAGCCCTGGCCGGGGCCAGCGCTGCCAGTGCGGATCGCACCCTTCACTTCACCGCGCGGGGTCGGCATATTGGCTTTCTGCAGACCGCGTACCATCGGGCCATCGTAAGTGGTTTCCCACTCGGGGAACGAGGCCGTGCCGTGCACGTATTTAAAGTGCGCGGGGTCCGCGGCGTTCTCAGCCATTTCCTGCGAGTGAGTATTCAGAATCCACTCGTAGCGCTCCAGCGGTGACCAGTCGTCGCCGTTGGCTTCATCGTGTTCAACCACGTCCCACTTCGGCGACTCGCCCTCGGGGTGATACCAGGCCCAGATCACCTGATTTGTCTCGCGAACGGGGAAGGACTTCAGGCATTTCTTGCCTTTGATCTTCGGCGGCATATTGGTGGCGTAAGGCACCTCTTCGCACTCACCTTCCGGGTTGAACTTCCAGGAGTGGAATGGGCAGACGATATTGTTGCCTTCGATTCGCCCGCCTTTACCTGCCTGGCCGTGAATGCCGTGGCCCAAGTGAGCGCCCAGGTGGGGGCAGTAAGCCTCCATCAGCACGGCGCGGCCACTTTCGGTGCGGAAGAGTACGAGCTCCTGACCGAAATAATGCACGGCACGGGACTCACCAACGGCCAGTTCGTCTGAATAGGAAACCGCGAACCAGCCGAAAGGCATCGGCATGGGGTAGCGTCTGATTGTGGCTGTGTCTGTCATGATTTTGTCCTCAGCAAAGTTGCGGGAACGCTCGCCGCCCAATTATCCATTTGTAATAACCCTATAAAAAGGGCGTTTATTTTGTGCAGCTAGGGTACCGCTTGTCAGATTGCAGACAATGGCAAAATAAGACATCTCACTGGCAAAAAACGCCAATTACACAAATTTAATCGCTAGTCCCACCAGCTTTTGATTTTGTCCATCATGCTGTCAGCGCCCATGCGAATCAGGGTCTCATTGGGTGAGCCGGCTTCGGTGCCGGTGTAGATCATGGCTTCCTGAACGGCGGCTTCTTTGGCCATTTCTTCCACGGTTTGCTCGTTCACAGGCTCGCCGTCAGCCGTTTCCGCTTTGCCCTGAGCGGCTGCGCGAATCTGTGCCGCGCGCTCAGAGTCCGGGTCGATGCCCGCGCGCGCCATCATTTCAATGGCCGCAAAACGTTTGGCGGCCTGTTTGTGGGTGAGCAGTTCGCCTTCGGAGGTAAAGGCATTATCGTTGGGGGCGTCGGCCTTGTCTGGTGACTGACCCATATTGATGCGAATAGCCGCAGCCGCCTGAGATTCCGGCGCAACACCGGCTTTCTCTACCGCTTTCTCGGCGGCGACCGCATCGGCGAGTTGCCGGGCGGTAATGGACTCGTCGTGGCGATTGTAAACGCGTCCGTCGTCGGCGAGCGCCGGCAGGCTCAGCAGTGTAGCCATTACCATCAGGGTGAGTGTTCTCATTGTGGGTCTCCGGAGTGGTGGCCGCCTTGGGCCTTATTTTACGTATGTCACGGCGGGTGGGCGCGATGGGAAGCTGTGCTACCATCAGCGCTATGAGTACGCCGCTTCTCCCATTACAAGACCGCTTTGGACGACAGGTAAATTACCTGCGGCTGTCGGTCACTGATCGCTGTGACTTCCGCTGTGTTTACTGCATGGCGGAGGATATGCGCTTTCTGCCGAAACGGGAGATTCTCGGTCTTGAGCAACTCTACGACATCTCGGCCGCTTTTGTGCAATTGGGGGTGAAAAAAATTCGCCTGACCGGTGGTGAGCCGCTGGTGCGCAACAATGTGCTGTGGCTGGTTGAGAAGCTGGGGCAGCTCGACGGACTGGAGAAGCTGGTAATGACCAGCAACGGTGCGCAACTGGACAAGTATGCCGCGCCGCTTCGCAAGGCGGGGTTGAGTGGCATCAATATCAGTCTGGACAGCCTGCGCCCAGAGCGCTTTCGCGCCCTGACCCGCACCGGCGATCTGGCGAAGGTGTTGCGCGGCATCGACGCCGCTCAGCAGGCGGGCTTTGAACGGATTAAACTCAATGCGGTGATCATGAATGGCCGCAACGACGATGAGATTCTCGATCTGGTCGATTTTGTCCGCGACCAGCGCCTGGATATCAGCTTTATTGAGGAGATGCCGCTGGGGCAGATCAGCGAGCATGATCGCGCTCTGACCTTCTGCAGCAGCGACAGTATTCGCGAGCGTATTCATCAGCGCTACCCGCTGACCGCGAGTACGGAAACCAGTGGTGGCCCCTCGCGATATTACCGAATGGCCGACAGTGACAGCCGTATCGGTTTTATTTCGCCTCACAGCCACAATTTTTGCCACCTCTGTAACCGCGTTCGCCTGACGGTGGAGGGGCGCTTGCTGCTGTGCCTGGGCAACGAGCACTCGCTGAATCTGAAGCCGATCGTCGATCAGTACCCCGGCGACACTGAGCGCCTGCGCGCCGCGATTATCGAGGCCATGGACCTCAAGCCCGAGCGTCATCACTTCTCACTGGACGACGAGCCGCAGATCGTGCGCTTTATGAACACCACGGGAGGCTGAGTGAGCACCCTGCCCGATTCTCCCGAGGCTCTGATTGCGGCGCTGGACCTTGAGGCGCACCCTGAGGGCGGTTTCTTTCGCCGCCATTTCACCTCATCCCGACACGCGGTCGTCGGGGATGAGTCCCGAGCAATGATGAGCTGTATTTATTACTTGCTTACCGAAGACAGCCCTATCGGCTGCCTGCACAGCAATCGTTCCGACATCGTGCACTTCTGGCAGGGCGGCGGCGCCTTGCAGTACACCCTGCTGACCGCAGATGGCGCCCTGCAGCAGACGGTGCTGGGGCCAGATCTGGCGACAGGCCAGCAATTGCAGCTGGTGGTGCCAGGGGGCTGGTGGAAAGCGTCACGCTTGCTCAGTGGTCGTTACGGCTTAATTTCCGAGGCGGTCTGCCCCGGCTTTGACTATGGCGATCACCGCTTTGCCGACGCCGAGCAGATACGCCGTGACTATCCTCAGCTTTTCCCGCAACACTGGCCCTTGCTGCAGCCGCTGCTGCGTTCCTGAGAACTACCGATGAGATCAGCCCATGAGTTCCGCCCGTCCCGCTGTCGACGCCCTGATTGACCAGCTTGCCCAGCAGGGCTATATCGCCAGTGTCCCGATTGCGACAACCCTGTATCTGGCTCGCCAGCTGGAGCGCCCGATTTTGATCGAAGGTCCACCGGGGGTGGGTAAAACCGAGTTGGCCAATGCCTGCGCGGCGATGCTCGATCAGCCGCTGTTTCGTCTGCAATGTTATGAGGGGCTGGACGAGAGCAAGGCGCTGTACGACTGGAAATACAGCAAGCAACTGCTCTACGTGCAGGTGCTGAAAACCCAGTTGCAGGATATTCTCGACGGAGCCAACGGCCTGTCTGAAGCGGTCGAGCGTCTGCATAACCTCGACGATATTTTTTATTCCGAGCGTTTTCTGGAGCCCCGTCCGCTGTTACGTGCGCTGCAGAATGACGGCGGTGCCGTTTTGCTGATCGACGAAATCGACAAGGCTGACGAGGAGTTCGAGTCGCTGCTGCTGGAGATTCTCGCCGACTTCGCGGTCAGCATGCCGGAGATTGGTACCTTGCGCGCGAAGCAGAAACCCCTGGTTCTGCTTACCAGCAATAACACCCGCAATCTCAGCGATGCTTTGCGCCGCCGCTGCCTGCATCTGCATATTCCGTTTCCCGAAGCCGCGCTGGAGAGTCGTATCGTACACAGCCGGGTGCCGGATTTACCGGAGCAGCTTCGCGGGCAACTGGTCGCGTTTGTACACAGCCTGCGCGAGTTGGACCTGAAAAAGCCACCGGCGATCAGTGAGACGATCGACTGGGCTCGAAGCCTGTTGCTGTTGCACGCGGCCAGCCTGTCGCGGGAACTGGTGGATGACAGCCTCAACGTCCTGCTCAAGCACGAGGAAGACCTGGCCATGGCTCGCAGCACCATGCACGAACTGCTGCGGGACGCCCAGCGGCGCTGATAACCGTGGACAGCACCCTGCTGCAATTCATCCGCCACCTGCGGGACCATGAGCTTCGCGTATCGACGGCGGAAACCTTGGATGCCATGCAGGTGGTGGCGTGTCTTGGCTACGGAGATCGGCGGCTATTGCGCGACGGTCTGGCCAGTGCGCTGGCAAAAAGTGGGGACGAGCAGCGGCGTTTTCGTCAGTGTTTTGCGCAGTTTTTCGATTTTAGCGACGACACGCAGGATGACACCGCCTCGGCAGCAGACCCTGACCCTGTAGGTGATGACTCGCAAGGTGATGAAGGACTGGCGGCAGGCGATGGCGAGGGCGAAGGGCAAGGCGGTGCTGGCGGCGGTGGGCAAGGCAGCGAGGGTTTGCGCGCCGATGTGATGCGCGCCGCCGATGCGGCACAGCTCGCCAGCCTGCAATATCCCACCCAGCGCGGTATTTACCGCCGCCGCCTGCTGGATGCACTGAACGACGGCGAGCGCCGTGACAGCATCGCCCGCCTGGCCGAAGGTAGCCCAGAGGAGCGCGCGCGGAGTCGCTGGCTCACCGCCCAGCGTGAGCAGCAATTAGTGATGATTGCCGAGCTACTGGATCGCCAGTTGCTGCTCAGCAATCAGTCGTCCAGCCGCAGCTTACAGGAAAGCCTGATGCGCAACTCGCCGCTGTCGGCACTGGACCATTATTACCGGGGCCGCCTGCCGCCACTGATTCGCAAGCTGGCAAAAAAACTGGCCGCCAAACATCGTCCGCGTCTGCGCAGCGCAAAGCGCGGTCAGCCGGATATTCGCCGAACCCTGCATCGCAGTGTGGCCTACGACGGCGTACCATTTAAACGTTACTGGCGGCATCGGCGCCGGGAAAAATCGGATATTTACCTGCTCTGTGACCTCAGCGGCTCGGTCGGACGATGGTCACAGGTACTACTGTTGTTTGTGCAGGCGCTGGCAGAAGTGCTGCCCCGCAGTCGCTGCTTTGTCTTTTGTGGAGTGAGTATCGAGGTCAGCGATATTCTGCGGGAGCATCCGGCGGATGAGGCTGTTGCGTTAATTCAGCAGCGCCACGGTCTGGGCAGCAGCGACTATGGCCGTGCGCTGCGCAGCTTTCGGGCGAGCGTTGAGGGCACGCTTAGCCGCCGCAGTACGGTAATGATTCTCGGAGATGGGCGCGGTAATGGTGGCGACAGCGGCATTGATGCCCTGCGTTATCTCTATCAGCATTCCCGTCTGTTGCTGTGGCTCAATCCCGAGCCCGTCAGCCGCTGGTATACCGGCGATTCGGAAATACGCCGCTACCAAAGCGCCTGCCACCACGTTGCGGAATGCGGCTCGCTGAGGCAATTGGAGTATCTGCTCGACGAGCTGCTGACCCGATTGCCCTGAGCGGTTTGGAGAATATTGCCAATTGTGTTGCTCCGGGCGGTGCTCCTGGCGTCTAAACCCGCTACTATTGGCGGCGTAGAAGCCAGCCTCTTTGTCCAGCGGACACAGCCATTGTTATGAACAAGTTCAAACAGTTTATCGGCCAGTCGTTTCTCGGCGGTATTTTGGTTATCGCGCCGATTATTATTCTGCTGCTGGCAATGCGTTGGGCGGTTAATGCCGTACAGAGTCTTATCGCCCCGCTCACCGGGCCGCTGGTCAAACTCAGTGGTGCGCCGCCGCTGCTGGTGGATCTGCTGGTCATCATCGTGATCCTGTTTGCCTGCTTTCTGGTGGGCACGGTGGTAGCGACCAGTGCAGGGCGCTTTGCCCAGAATTTCATCGACAGCCACCTGTCGCGTTTTGCGCCGGGCTATCGGTTGATTCGCGACATTATTCAGCAGGTCTTTGGCGGCGATAAAAATTCCCCCTTTACCAAAGGTGAAGTGGCCGTGGTGCAACTCTACGGTGTGGAAAATCCGGCGCGGGTAACGGCCATTATTACCAGTCGGCACGACAACGGATGGTTCAGCGTGTTTGTGCCCACCGGCCCCAACCCGACTTCGGGCTTTATCTACCATCTGCCGCCGGAGTGCGTGGTGCCGCGACCCGATATCAAGCTGGATGTCGCATTTAAGTCGATTATTGCCTGTGGTGCGGGCTCCGCTGAACTGGGTATTTGTCGTGAGCCGCTCGATACAGGAAGCCCGCGCTTGAGCGCCGATCGCGAGCCCCAAGGCGAGCAGGGAGCATAGGCCATTGGTGATGGGAAGCCGCCAGCTGTGGATGCCGGTCATCAAAGTCTGCAGCTTCACGGTAGCGGTATTCGGTCTGGCACTGCTGGTGCCGCTGACCATGGCGATTCTCGACGGCAGTGAAAATGGCAGTGCCTATGCGGCCGTGCTGCTGATCTGTGAGAGCCTGGCGCTGAGCGGCACCATGGCGAGCTGGAATTTTCAGATTACCGCGCTCACGCCCCGTCACATGTTTTTGATCACCAGCCTGAGCTGGCTGGCAATGTCGGGCCTCGGTGCGCTGCCGCTGCTGTTAACGGAAACTACTCTGAGTATCAGCGATGCGGTGTTTGAGTCGGTTTCCGGCCTGACCACGACGGGGTCCACCGTGCTGACCGGGCTGGATGGCATGGCCGCTGATGTGCTGCTGTGGCGATCGCTGCTGCAATGGATCGGCGGTCTTGGGGTGATTGCGATGGCTGTGGCAATCCTGCCTTTTTTGCGGGTCGGCGGTATGCGTCTGTTCCAGACGGAGTCGTCGGACTGGTCAGATAAAGCGCTGCCCCGAGCCAAGAGTATGATCAGCCGGATTATCTATTTGTATATCGCGATGACGGGTCTGTGTACCCTAGCCTTCCTGTATACCGGTATGGACGGCTTTCACGCCATCAATCACGCGATGACGACAGTCTCGACCGGCGGCTTCTCCACCTCCGACAGTTCCTTTGCTCAGTTCGATCGGCTGTCTACGCATTGGGTGGCAGTGGTATTCATGCTGCTCGGCGCTCTGCCTTTCAGCCTGTATGTGCAATCGTTGGCGCATCGCCGCTGGCTGTTCTGGAAGGACCAGCAGCTACGGGGTTTTGTCATGCTGGTGGTGGCTGCCAGTCTGGTGCTCAGTGTGTATCAGATTGCCCTGAATCATCAGCCGCCGCTGGAGGCATTGACCCTGTCGACCTTCAATCTGGTGTCGGTGATCAGCACCACCGGCTTTGCCAGTGGTGACTACAGCCATTGGGGGCCCTTCGCGGTGGCGCTGTTTTTCTTTGCAACCTTCCTCGGCGGCTGTTCCGGTTCTACCAGTGGCGGCGTGAAGATGTTCCGTTTTCAGTTGCTGGCCATCAGCATGAAAGAGAGTTTTCAACGGGCACTGCATCCCCGCGCTATCGTCCAGCGGCGTTATAACGGACGCAAAGTGGATGATGCCATTCTGCTGTCGTCGGTGGCCTATCTGTTTGTGATGCTGATCAGCCTGCTGGTGATTACTTTGCTGCTCAGCTTGAGTGGCGTCGACTTCGATACGGCGCTGACCGGTGCCAGTACCGCATTGATGAATGTGGGGCCGGGGCTGGGTGAGTTGATTGGCCCGGCGGGCAACTTTGCCAGTCTCAGCGATGCCAGCAAGTGGATTCTCAGTGTGGGGATGTTGCTGGGACGACTGGAATTCATCACCCTGTTGGTGCTGCTGACCCCCGCCTTCTGGCGCGGCTAGTCAGCCTCGTCAGGACTCAGGCGGTAGAGGCGATACTCCACTTGACCGGCACTTTTGTGACGGTGCTCCTGCCAGTCGTTCGGGGGAACAAAGGCTTCCCCTTTGGCCGTTTCCACATAAATCAGTGCGTCTTCCGCCAGTTTGCCTTTCAGTGCTTCCACGGCAATGGGCAGCAGCGACTGCTTGAAAGGTGGGTCGAGAAACACAATGTGCCAGCCGCCATCGGCCACTTTCAGATAACTCTCGGCGCTGCGGCCGTGCACGCTGCCATCCTCGCATTGCAGCGTGTGCAGGTGGCGGCGAATCTGTTCGGCACTGCCGGGGTTTTTCTCCACGAAATCGCAGTGCGCCGCGCCCCGGCTCAGCGCTTCCAGTCCCAGTGCGCCGCTGCCCGCGAACAGATCCAGACAGCGCGCGCCGCCAAGATAGGGGCTCAACCAGTTGAACAAGGTTTCCCGCAGTCGGTCACTGCTGGGCCGCAGCCCGTCGGCGCTTTGAAACGGCAGTTTTCGGCTGCGCCACTGGCCGCCAATGATGCGCACCTCGCCGTCGCGGCGATCCGGGGAGTGTGGCGTGGCCTTGGGGCGTCGACGGGGCATGGTATTCCTTGAATCGTTGGCGGCGGTCGCCGGGCTGATTACTCAGTTGGCGCTGAGAAGTGGTAGGATACGGCTTTTCTTTTCGCTGTAAACCAGAGCCCCATGACCGAGAACGACAAGCCAGGTGTCGACGACGCCGAAAATGCCTCCGCACCCAAGAAAAAGAGCTTTTTTACCCGCTTCAAAGAGTCCTTCATGGGCTCGGAGGAAGACCTTGCCGCAGCGGAAGGCTTTATTGCCGACGAAGAAATTGCCCCCTGGCAGCACATCGAGCTGTCACCCGAGGAGCAGGCCTCGCTGCTGGTCAAGTTTAAAGAAGGGCTCAGCAAAACCGGCGCCCAGCTTGGCGAAGGTATGGCCAATCTGTTTCTGGGCCGCAAGGAAATCGACGATGAGCTGCTGGAAGAGATTGAAACCCATCTGCTGATGGCTGATGTGGGCGTGGACGCCACCAGTGAAATTATCGGCAATCTTACCCGGCGTATGTCTCGCAAGGAACTGGATAACCCCGAAGCGCTGTATGTGGCTTTGCAGGAAGAACTGCGCGTGCTGCTGGAGCCTGCGGAACAGGAACTGGTGATCCCCGAGCAGCAAACCCCCTACGTGATTTTGATGGTGGGTGTAAACGGTGTGGGTAAAACCACCACCATCGGCAAGCTGGCGAAGCAGTTTCAGGCCGGCGGCCGCTCGGTGATGCTGGCTGCAGGCGATACCTTCCGCGCGGCAGCGGTAGAGCAGTTGCAGGTTTGGGGAGAGCGCAATGACGTGCCGGTGATTGCTCAGCACACCGGCGCCGACAGCGCCTCGGTGCTCTACGATGCCCTGCAGGCGGCCAAGTCCCGCAATGTGGACGTGCTGATTGCCGACACCGCCGGACGTCTGCACAACAAAGACAATCTGATGGAAGAGCTGAAAAAAGTGGTGCGCGTGCTCAAAAAGCTCGACCCCGATGCGCCCCACGAGGTGATGCTGGTGCTGGATGCGGGCACCGGGCAGAACGCCCTGTCTCAGGCGAAACACTTCCAGGAAGCTGTGGGTGTGACCGGCTTAACGCTCACCAAGCTTGATGGCACCGCGAAAGGCGGTATTGTATTTGCTATCTCCAAGCAGTTGGGACTGCCTATCCGCTTTATCGGTGTGGGTGAAGGCATTCTCGATCTGCGTCCTTTCCGCGCCGATGAATTTGTCGGTGCCTTGTTCGGGTGGCAACGCAAGCAATGATTCAATTTGAGCAGGTCTGCAAACGCTATCCCGGCGGTCATGAGGCGCTGAATCAGCTCAGCTTCCACATGCCCCACGGCGATATGCGTTTTCTGACCGGCCACAGTGGCGCCGGGAAGAGTACCCTGCTCAAACTGATTATGGTGATGGAGCGGGCCAGCAGCGGTCAGGTGCTGATCGATGGTCGCAATGTCTCCACCCTGCCCGCCCGTAAAATCCCCGAACTGCGTCGCAAGGTCGGCGTGGTCTTTCAGAATCACCAGTTGCTGTTTGATCGCAGCGTGTTCGACAACGTCGCATTGCCACTGATTATCGCCGGTTATGGTCACCGCGATGTGGGGCGCCGGGTGCGCGCCGCGCTGGATAAGGTCGGCCTGCTGGACAAGGAGCGGCAGAATCCGATTACTCTGTCGGGCGGTGAACAGCAGCGCGTCGGTATCGCGCGCGCGGTGGTAAATAAGCCCAAGCTACTGCTGGCCGACGAACCGACCGGTAACCTCGATCCGCAGTTGTCGGCGGAAATCATGCATCTGTTCGAACAGTTCAATCAGGTTGGCGTGACCGTGTTGATCGCCACCCACGATCTGTCGCTGATCGCCCGCATGCCCTACAAATTGCTCAGCCTGCGCAATGGCCGCCTGCTAAACGCAGGAGGGAGCGACGATGAGTCCCTCTAAGCCCAGCGGCGCCAGCCGACGTCCTGCCAAGCGGCGATTGGAGAAATTACAAAACCCCGACAAGCCAGTGCGCCGCGAGCGTGCGGGGGCCAAAAAGCACCGTGCCAAGGTCAGTGACCAGTGGCAAAGCTACCGCAGTCATCACCAGCAGGTGGCGCTGGACAGCCTGCGTCGCCTGTTGCGTCGCCCCCTGGCAACGCTGATGACCACGCTGGTGATCGCGATAGCCATGGTGCTGCCCGCGGGTCTGTACGTGGGCTTAAACAATGTCGAGTCGGTGAGCCAGGGTTGGGATGGTGCCGCCCGCCTGTCGCTGTTTCTCAAGTTCAGCGTCGATGACCGGGCAGCGGAGGAGCTGCGTGCCCGGTTGGCGAACCGCGACGATATTGCCTCGGCGGAATACATTTCTCCCGCCGCAGCGCTGGAGGAATTCCGCGATCGCTCCGGCTTTGGTGAGGTGCTGGATCAGCTAGACAGTAATCCCTTGCCGGGTCTGATTGTGCTCAGTCCGAGCCCGGCGAACAGCCAGCCAGAGCAGGTCAATGCCCTGCGCGATGCCCTGGCGGAGTTGCCCGAAGCTGACTTGGTTAAGCTGGATATGGAATGGTTACAGCGCCTGGGACAGATTACGGAAATCAGTCGCCGGGTCACACTGGCGCTGGCGATCATGCTGGCGGCGGGGGTGCTGCTGATTGTCGGCAATACCATCAAGCTGGCGATCGAAAACCGCCGCGATGAAATTCTGGTCGTAAAGCTGGTGGGTGGCACCAATGCCTTTGTTCGCCGCCCCTTCCTCTATATGGGCTTCTGGTACGGGCTGTTTGGCGGCCTGCTGGCGTGGGTGATGTTGGTCGGCTGCCTGCTGTGGTTGGGCGGTCCGGTGCGGCAGCTGGCGGGGCTTTACGGCAGTGATTACACCCTGCTGGGGCTGGGTATTGGTGACACCTTGCTGATGTGGTTCAGTGCCGCTGCACTGGGTTTGCTGGGCGCGATGTTGGTGGTGGGGCGAGAACTGCGCGCCATCGAGCCGAAATAGCGCGCCTGCGTTTCTTTAATTGCCAAACGGCCCGCGCATCAGGCGCGGCAGTACCCGGTTGATGACCTCGGCAATATAGTCGAGGAACAGGGTGCCCATGCTGGATTTGAAGTGTTGGGGATCTTTGCTGGCAATCGCGAGCACGCCATCGACATTGCCCGGACGAATCGGCATTAGCGCCGCTGAACCAATATGGTCGGCGTGCTGGCCGAACAGGAACTTCAATTCTTCGCCACGCAACACCCCGCATACGCCTTTGCCGCCGCGCAGCAGGTGGCCGATTTCTTGATGGGCGTGTTCCGGGCTGACCACCCGCAACTGGCTGCTGCCCATTTTTGAGGGGTCGCCGAACAGTGTCAGGCTGGCGTAGTCCACGCGCTCGAAGTCACTGACCAAGCGCCGGCAGAGGGTGTTGCTCAGTTCCTCCGGGCGTCGGGCTTCCAGCATGCCGAGAATCAGCGATTTACTGCGTTCAAAAATGGTGTCGTTGTGTTGCGCATTGTCCAGCAGATTACTGAGACGAGCACGCATATCCATGTTGCGCTCGCGCAGCACTTCCACCTGGCGCTCCAACAGACTGACGGCGCGACCGCTGTTATGGGCCAATTTCAGGTCGGCCAGCAGATCTTCATTATTCAGAAAAAAGCCGGGGTGATTGCGCAGGTAGCGGGCCACGGCTTCTTCGCTGGGCTGGCTGTCTTGACCGGGTTTTGCTGTGTCCACGTAATGTCCTTGTCGCTGCTTGGGTGTTGGGCTCAGAGCTGAATCTGTCCTTCAAACACCGTGGTGGCTGGCCCGGTCATGATAACGGGCTGACCGGAGCCGGGCCAGTGAATGCTCAGTTGGCCGCCGGGGAGTGTGACGGTGACCGTATTGTCCAGCTTGCCCAGCACAATCCCGGAAACGACAGCGGCGCAGGCGCCGGTGCCGCAAGCCAGGGTTTCGCCCACCCCGCGCTCGAACACCCGAAGGCGAATATTCTGCCGGTCGACAATCTGCATAAAGCCGACATTCACCTTCTGGGGAAAGCGGGGATGGCACTCGGTAATCGGGCCGACCCGCTCAACGGGCGCTGTATCGACATTGTCCACCGGCAAGACCACGTGGGGATTACCCATCGACACCGCGCCGACCTGCCACTGCTCACCGTCAATATCGAGCGGGTAGCTGTCAGCCTGCTGCTCGGCGGCAAAGGGAATGCTGGCGGGTTCGAGAATCGGTTCGCCCATGTCTACGCGCACGTCGCGATTGTCGGTAATTGCCAGCTCGATGACGCCCGCCAGGGTTTCCACGCGGATACGCTGCTTGCCGGTGAGTCGTTTGTCGCGCACGAAGCGGGCGAAGCAACGGGCACCGTTGCCGCATTGCTCTACTTCACTGCCCTCGGCATTGTAGATGCGGTAGCGGAAATCGACGTCGGGGCGGGAGGGAATTTCCACCGCCAATACCTGGTCGCAGCCAATGCCAAAATGGCGGTCGGCAATTTTGCGAATATGGTGGGGCTTGAGCTTGAAACGCTGGGTAATGAGGTCGATAACCACGAAATCATTGCCCAGGCCATGCATTTTGGTAAAGCGTAGCTGCATCGTTTGTCCTGTGCGGCGCCTCGCCGTTGGCGCTGTTAACGATGCGGGGGCCGGGTCTGCTAGCGGCGGTGCCGCCAGTCAGCTGCCGGATCAGTCCGGCAGGACGGCTTCGCCACGCATCAGGTCGGCGACAGTTTCGCGCGCCCGAATCAGGTGATGTTGGTCTCCGTCGACCATCACCTCGGCGGCGCGTCCTCGGCTATTGTAATTGGAACTCATGGTAAATCCATAGGCGCCGCTGGAGGCCAGTGCGAGCAGGTCGCCACTTTCGATGCGCAGCTCGCGATCTTTGGCGATAAAGTCGCCGGTTTCACAGACCGGGCCGACCACATCGTAGTGGCGTGCTTCACCGTTGCTGCGAGGCACTACGGGCAGCAGGTCCATCCAGGCCTGATACAGTGCCGGGCGCAGCATATCGTTCATGGCCGCGTCGACGATGGCGAAGTTCTTGTGGGGATTGAGTTTGAGGAACTCCACCTGCGTCAGTAATACGCCGGCATTGGCGGTGATCGACCGACCCGGTTCGAACATCAGTTTGACCTGGCGCTCACCCAGTCGCTCGCGGATGGCGGCGATATAGTCACCGGTCGACGGCGGCTGCTCGTCGCGGTAGCGTACACCCAGGCCGCCGCCAAGGTCGAGATGGGCAATATCGATGCTCTGCTCGGCCAGGGTGTCGACCAGCATCAGGACGCGGTCCAGCGCATCGAGAAAGGGGCTGGTGTCGGTGAGTTGCGAGCCGATATGGCAGTCCACGCCCTTGACGGCCAGGTTCGACAGGCTGGCGGCGTGGGCGTACACCTCCGGGGCGCGGGCGATATCAATGCCGAATTTATTGTCGCGCAGGCCGGTGGAAATATAGGGGTGCGTTTTGGCGTCGACATCGGGATTGACGCGAATCGACACCGGCGCCACCACGCCCATCTCGGCGGCCACGGCGTTGAGCCGTTCCAGTTCGGCTTCTGACTCGACGTTGAAACAGTAAATACCCACTTCCAGTGCGCGGCGCATTTCAGCGGCCGTTTTGCCTACGCCGGAGAACACCACCCGCTCTGCCGGGCCACCGGCTGCCAGTACGCGTTCCAGCTCGCCCACTGAGACGATGTCAAAGCCGGCGCCGAGGCGGGCCAGCACATTGAGTACGGCAATATTGGAGTTGGCCTTCACGGCGTAACACACCAGGTGGTCCTGGCCTTGCAGTGCGTCGCTGTACTCGCTGAAACGCTGCTCCAGATAGGCGCGGGAATACACATAACAGGGGGTGCCGTACTGCTCGGCAATAGCGCGCAGCGAAACGGATTCGGCGAACAGCTCGCCGCTTTGATAGTGGAAAACAGTCATAGTGTGTACTTACTCGTTGGCGTTTGCCGGGGCTTGTTCGGTATCGGGGCCGTCTGCATTGTTGGCAGCATCGTCGGGCAGCACCAGTGGCCCGGTTTGCCCGCAGGCGACCAGTAACATCGCCACCGCCAGAATGGAAAGCAGCTTGCGTGCGTGTCGATAAGCCATGGTCAGCACCCCGGAAAATGAAGCGCGTAGTATAGCGGTGTGGCCGCGCAGATGCTAAGGCTGCGCTCGTTCTCCACGCAGTTGGCTTGCTATACTTGCGCCGCCATCACGCAGGGGTTGTCCGTAATGAATGAAGTGGAATTTCACGATCAGCTCGACGAGCTGTACGACGCGATTGAAGATGCCGTGGACGAGCTGGAGGCCGATGTCGATTGCGAAATCGCCGGTACCGTTCTCACGCTGCGCTGCCCCGACGGCAGCGCGCTGATTTTCAGTCGCCAGGCCGCGACGCAGGAACTCTGGCTGGCGGCGCGCTCCGGGGGCTATCACTTCAGCTGGGACGGGACGCAATGGTTCTGTAATCGCGAGCAGCAGACACTGCAACAGCTGCTGGATGCGGCGGCGGAGTCACAGATCGGCGAGCGATTGCCGCTGAGCTGGTAAGGGCCATCCGTCCGCTTTTCGGGCACGTAAAAGCGATGCCCGCCGCGCGTGTTTATTGTACAATGCGCGGCTTTTCATAGCCTGTATCTGCCTTCGGGGGTTCCCATGTTCAACAAAGAGATGACGATTGCCGGTTTTGACGACGAAATCTGGTCTGCAATCCAGGAAGAAGAAGTGCGTCAGGAAGAGCATATCGAGCTGATCGCTTCTGAAAACTACACCAGCCCCCGGGTTATGCAGGCGCAGGGTACCGCGCTGACCAACAAATACGCCGAAGGTTACCCCGGCAAACGTTACTACGGTGGCTGTGAATACGTCGACAAGGCCGAGTCTCTGGCCATTGAGCGTGCGAAGGCGCTGTTCGGTGCCGACTACGCCAACGTACAGCCCCACTCCGGTTCTCAGGCCAATGCCGCGGTCTATCAGGCGCTGGTACAGCCGGGCGAAACGGTACTGGGCATGAGCCTGGATGCGGGCGGTCACCTTACTCACGGTGCCAAGCCCAACTTCTCTGGTAAAACCTACCACGCGGTGCAGTACGGTCTGAACAACGAGACGGGCGAGATCGATTACGCTCAGGTCGAGGCGCTGGCGCTGGAGCATAAACCCAAAATGATCGTAGCGGGCTTCTCGGCCTACTCGGGCATTGTTGATTGGGCCAAATTCCGCGAAATCGCTGACAAAGTCGGCGCTTATCTGATGGTTGATATGGCCCACGTTGCCGGTCTGGTTGCTGCGGGCATTTACCCCAACCCGGTGCCGGTTGCCGATGTGGTCACCACCACCACGCACAAAACCCTGCGCGGCCCCCGCGGCGGTCTGATCATTGCCAAGGCCAATGAAGAGATCGAGAAAAAACTGAACTCGGCGGTATTCCCCGGCGGTCAGGGTGGTCCGTTGATGCACGTGATTGCAGCCAAGGCCGTCAGCTTCAAAGAGGCGATGGAGCCCGGCTATGTCGACTACCAGAAGCAGGTCGTTGCCAATGCCAAGGCCATGGCGAAGACCTTTATCGAGCGCGGCATTAACATCGTTTCCGGCGGCACTGAAAACCACCTGATGCTGGTGGACCTGATCGGCAAGCCCTACACGGGTAAAGATGCTGATGCGGCGCTGGGTGCGGCCAATATCACTGTGAACAAGAACGCGGTGCCTAACGACCCCCGCTCGCCCTTCATCACCAGCGGTCTGCGTGTCGGTACGCCGGCAGTGACAACCCGCGGCTTCAAGGAAGCCGAGTGTGTCGAGCTGGCCAATTGGATGTGCGACGTACTGGAAGCGCTGGAAGCGGGTGACGCCTCGGCCAAGATCGAGGAAGTCAAAGCCAAGGTGCTGGACGTGTGCAAGAAATTCCCTGTTTACGGCTAATATGCCGTTGGCAGTGTGAAGAAAAAGCCGGGCACTGCCCGGCTTTTTTATGCCTGATGACTCAAATTTAGAGTGTTGCTATCGGTACTTTTCCCAAATCGCCCCCTCCGACGTTTTGCGATGCATAATGAGCAGGTATAACAAGAGGTGTAGATAAAAAAGAGAGGGTGGCTGAGGCTGCCGAAATCGAGACATCGGTAAATAAGTGATACCTGGAGTGCTGAATGAAAAAGAAATTATTTGGACTGGGTTGTGCCGTACTGTTGGCCGGCTGTGCCAGCAGCGGCGGTGAGCAAATGGCCAGTGAGCAGCAGAGCGCATCGGGCCTGCCTGCCTGGGTACTTAACCCCTACATCGAAGACGGTTTTGCCAGCGCTCAATGCGTGCCGTATTCCGGCAATATGTCGATCGATCGTCAGTTGGCGATTGCCAATGCCCGCACCGACCTGGCTCAGCAGTTGGAAACCAAAGTCGCAGCACTGGATAAAGTGTTTCGTGAGCGCACGGATGTATCCAGCGGCGTCTCCAGCGGTTCTACGTTCTCTTCTGTGTCCAAGCAGCTGACTCAGCAGACGCTGATTGGCACGCGTCCTGAGCGCGTGGACTTTGTCGAGATCGATGGCAATAAAAACCTCTGCGTGCTGCTGACCATGGGCCGCGAAAAAACGCTTTCGCTGTTCGACAATATGCTCGATGCCAGTCAGCGCAGCGTGCAGCCAGATGTGCGCGAGGTGCTGTTGCAAGAGTTTAAAGGCGCCGAGGCGCAGAAAGACCTGAATCGCGAGCTGGGCGGCTGAGCCGACCTTTTGCGATCAACTGGCCACGATGCCGGTGGCCAGAAAAGAAAAAGCCCGCCAATTGGCGGGCTTTTTTGTGGGGGGGTTATCCTGTCCTCAATCCTGGTCCAGGTCCACTTCCACGATTTCCTCTTCTGCATTGCCAACAAAGCGCTCGTCGGTATAGACCACTTCGCCGTTATCGATAATGTCGATCACGTAGTTAACGCCGCCCGGTACTTCGAAGACTTCATCCTCGCCTTTGTCGAGGATGACGAATTTGTAGTAGTCGTAGTAGCCGTCTGGCTCGTCGAGATTATCGATGCCGATAGTGAAGGCGCCGCTGCTGAAGTCATTGGCAATATTGCGAATAATCACTTTGCCGGTGTCGCTGATAATGACTTTGCGAGAGGCGGTAGCGGTATTGCCCTGGTCGTCGGTAACGGTCAGCTTGAGCTGATATTCGCCGTCTTGCGTGTAGGTGTAGACACCCAGCGGGATACCATCATCAACGGTTTCGCCATCGCCAAAATCGTAACTGTATTTGACGATGTTGCTGTTGGGGGCCACCGAAGACAGGGCATTAAGAATGCCGGTGTTGAATTCGCCATTGGCATCCCGAGCGCCGCGAATCACGTCGCTGAACTGATCAAACACACGCGCAGTAAGTGGTCCTTTGCCACCGGCATCTTTGCTGACCGGCAGATAGAACAACTGACTGGCAGACTTGAGCTCGTCGTTGCTGTCGATGCCGCCGATGCGGAAGCCTAGTTCGCCTTCAACATCCGGTACCTGGATCTCGAAGCTGACATTGATGCTGTTACAGGGGCCATTTTCGCTGATGCGGTTGCCGTAACAGATGCTGGTATAGCCGAGTTCAGACTCGTCCAGACCGAATTCATCAATACTCGCCTGGTCCATTTCCAGCAGCTCTCGTAACGGTTCGTTAAGATTGGCGTAGGAAATATAAATGCGATAGGTGCTGCCCGGTTTGGCGGCGGGCAGGCGACGGTCCGGCCCGAGGCCGAAAATCGCGAAGTCTGAGGTCAGGCCGTCGGGGCCGGCATTCACGTAGTTGCCTTCCATCAGGCCAACAAACTTCATGCTGTCCGCGGGGTCAGCCTCATTCACCAGCGTACCGCGACCCAGAAACGCCAGGCGAGCGGGGCCAAAGGGCTGGTTATAGAGCTTCTCCACTTCAAAGCTGCCGTTGCTCTCGTCGGCAATATAGGTGTTGCCTTGGAAGCTGATGCGGATCAGCGGCCGGTAGTATTTGCCCGTTGTGCTGTCCCATTTGCTGTCGGCAAAGTTGATGAACTCTTCGCCACGCTCATCCGGAAGCCGCAGATCCAGCAGTGCCGGGTAGGTGTTTGATGCGGGCGCCGTGGTCTCGATAACCCGGGTAAAATCGAAGCCGGAATCATTGATCGGTGAGCTGTCGCTCGCATCGGCATTGGCCTCTTCGTTCTCGACCACTTTCAAACCGATAGAGTAGAGTACGGCACCAACCGGATTACTGTCGTCGAAAGACCAGCCGTAATCGGTATAGTCAATGTCAGTGCTGCCATTGCCTTTATCGCTGCGCGCCCAGCCATCGGTGGGCAGAACCTTGCCATTGGGGTCTTCTTCCCAGCTATTCACCCACTCAACGACACCAAGGCCATCTTTCAGGTACAGGTAGTAGGAAAAGCGCTCGCCGTAGTACTTGATGACAATACAGTTTTGCTCGCCGCTGATGGGGGCGGTGGCATTGTCGTCGATCAGCGTCGCGGTCCAGCCGGTGCCCGAGCTGAAGTTATAGAACAGCGGTACGATCGTGGGGCCGGCTACCCAGCTGTCGCCAACGTCGACGTTGGCGGGAAACAACAGTGCAGGCTGGGGCTGCCGGAACGGGGCCACACCGAGGTCAGATTTGAGCTGCTCGGCGGTTTCCGTCAGGTAGATATTGCCGCGGCTGTCTTTGGCAAAGTTGTGGAAGATGGGCGCGCTAATATCGTTGCTGTCTGGCGATACCACGTAGTAGCCCAGACGCAGCGTTTTAATGCCGCGGGAATCTTCTACGACCGAGGTCTTCCAGACGCGGTCGGTCTCGAAACCGCCAAAGCCGCGCAGTCGCATTTCAGAGCGGTCTGGAAAGCGGAAGGTCTGGCTGCCGAACTGGACGGCGATGTCCGCGCTGTTGTCCTCGAAGCTGAGGTAGGTGTTCAGGGGGAGCTGCGAGTCGTAGTTCAGGTTGATAACCGGCTCGGTATTCGCACTCGGTTCTTTATATTCAGTGCCGGATTCGTCGAAAACACAGCCTTGCAGGCTGAGGCCGAGGGCCAGCGACGCGGCGGTCAGTAATTTCAGGTTCTTCATGACTGGGTCCTCTTAAAGCGTGAAGCTGCCGATCAACGAAATGCCGAATAAGCGGTCATCGTTTAGCGTTGAGCCTTCAACAAAGGCGTCGAACTGGCGCTGGGTGTAATTGAAGCGGACTTCCAGTGGCAGCTTCATCGAGGTTTTTCGCAGGTCGTAAACCGCATCGAGGGTGTAGGATTCGTACTCGATGCTGTCTTCAATACCGAACTCGTCGCGGGTCAGCGAGGTGCCGCCGTCGACGGTGGCTTCGGCATCAAAGGTAAAGTCGTAGCGCAGGCTGACGTCCAGGCTATCGAAGAAGCGCACTGAGCCACCGAGATAGAGGCCGGTCGCTTCAAAGCTGCCTTTGTAGATCGACTCAATCGGCGTGGAGACGTCGCTGGACACCGGCTTTTCGTAGTCGACGGAGAAGAGTCCAACGCCGAACCTTACGTCCTGCTCTTCCATTGCATAACCGACAGTGGCTTCAGTGAAGGTGGTATTCACGTCGATTTTGTCACCAGCGGTCAGCAGCTTGGCGTCGTTATCCTCAATGTAGAAGTAATCACGGGTCGCCTGCACCGTGATCAAGAAGGTTTGCACATCGTAGTTGATGTCGATGCGGTGGGCAGACTTTTCACCGCCGAAGAGCTGCACGGGGTCGATGCTCAGGTCGGCGATAAAGCGTGTCCAGCCTTCTTTCTCTGAGTCAGAAGCCTGCGCAATTTCATCCTGCTCGGCACTGTCGCCGGGCGTCAGTTCGTAGCTCAGGCGGGGGCGGATCGCCGCCATCCAACTGATGTTTTGCATCCAGGTGGCCTGCTCCGGGAACCACTCGAACTGAAGAATGTTCAGACCGATGGTTTTTACGTAGGCGTCGCGAATAGTATCGGCTTCGAGCTCCAGGTATTTATAGCCCACCGAGAAGCCGCCCACATAGTTGTAGCCGGTTTCGTCACCGAAACTGGCTCGTTGATCGCCATCTTGCGCAAGCGCATTCCCGGCGGTGAGGCTGGCAGTCAGCAGAGCTGCTGCCGTGACACGTTTGTCCATCTCTATCTACCCTCTGCGTAGTTTTAGCCGCATTAATTTTGTTTTGGTTGCGGCGAGTTTAGTGTTTTCCAGAAATTCTCCATTAGCTCCCTGCTGATAAGTGCCGCGACTTTCTCACCGGCCTTCTGGCAGGCGAGGTCGCTGTCTCCCGATACCGACTTGGCGGACCGGCTGCTGGCGCTCAGTGTCTGACCTTGAGTACTGAGCGTGGCATTGGTTTTGATGTTGCAGTAAAACGCGTTGTTGCGAGCCATCTGCCTGGAGCTGCTTTGCAGCTGCAACTGCAGACTGGCCTTGTCGCCTGAGGCGCTGGTGCGCAGGCCGCGACGGGCGAGTTCTGCGGCAATATTGCTGGCGATGCCGGTGCTGAGTTCGTCACGGGCGTCGAGCTGGATCAGTAGCTGCTCGAAGAACTGTGCGCCCTGCTCGGCACGCTGCGTGATTGCGCTGTCGTCGAACGTTTGTTTGCCGCCCAGCAGTCGGTACTGCTGCAACAGCGATGTGTACTGCAGCTCATTCAGCATGCTTTGGTAATGCTGTCGAAGCTGACTGGACAGGTCGCCACTGACGCCGGTACGTGGGGCGTCTGCCAGCAGTGTGCGAATTTCCTGTGCCACGCGGCTGGCGGCGGCGTTGAGGTCAAGCTCTGCCAGGCTGTAAAGCGTGTTGTGCTCGGTCACTTCCCGGCTTTCAACAATGCGGATATCCGACAGCGCAATATCGGGCACGCGGATACGGATATTGTTGTTGAAGGTGCTGCGGCTGCCCGTTTCGTCTGACACATTGTTCAGTGTCAGCTCGGAGCCCACTTGCAGCTTGAGGGTGCTGGCAATTTCATTGCGGGCGGACAGCTTGGCGGCTTCGCTGGCTTCGGCGTAACCCAGTGACAGATCGGCGGCGCCGACCCCGAATACGAAGCCGGGACGTTGCGGCGGGGTTTGTACCCAGTCCGGGGTGGCCGCCTGGGCCGCCAGGCTGGGAAGCAGTATCAGGAGCGTGGCGGTATTTCGCAGCAGGCGGGGCAGCTTCACAGGCCGAACCTCGCGCGCTCACTGTACTTGTGGATTTGTTTTCGACCGTTCCAGACTTCGCGGTTGCTGCGCAGGTCAATGAGTTTCAGGTCGACCTGATAGGTGGTGGTGCGCTTGCCCTCAAGCTGATCCACCAGCGAGGTAATTACACCACTGAGCGCAAAAGTGGCGGCGGTCTCTTCGCCCATTTCCACTGCGCTGTCCATGCTCGCAAACATTTCCTGGTCCATCTTCTCGTCGCGAATTCGCTCGCGCTCCGCGCCGGTCACCACAAACTCGGCTTTGCCACTGCGCAGCAGTTCGCGCTTGATGGAGTTGATAAAGGTCTCCACGGGAATCTGCTCGTGAGAGCGGTTGCTGATGTGTTGAATTGCAATCACCGGCAGCTCCCCGTCGGCGCCGGGTTTGGCCCAGGGAAAGCTCAGCATGTCGGGAATCAGCGCTTCGGCAACACTCTGTGAATCGCTGGCGTTCCAGCGGTCGGTCAACTGTGGCTGCTCGCCACTGTCGACCCGCTGTACCGAGTTACTGGCGCAGGCAGTCATGGTCAAAACGGCAATCGCGGCAAGCAGGTTTTTCAGAAACGTCTTCATAGCGGTACTCAGTATTGATGGTGGGTCAGTACGGTCTGATCGCTTGTGACCGTCAGGCGCTGCCGATCAGTGCCACTGATCAGCTCCAGTTCGCCGTCGCCGAGTGCAGCCTCGGGAATCCTTGATACGCGGATGCGTGCGGGCAGCAATTGCCATTGCCGAAGGTCCGCCGCCGCTGAAAAGGTCGCCAGCGCGCCGCCCAATGAGAACGGCAGACTGATGCCGCCGGTCATGGATTTATAACCTGCCGATTTACTCAGTTCGCGTAGCAGGGCTTCTTCAAAGCGGTACTGGAGTGTGAGCGCCTCGTAGCGGCGCAGATCCCCGGCGATATCGGCGATGGTGGTAAGCGGCAGCTGCTGGCCGCTGACGGTCTGCAGTGTTGTGGGCTGCTCGGCGGCATCATCCGCAAGGTAATCGATGAAGATACGGACGCCGCCGCCAATGGTAGCGGTGAGCCCCAAGCTGTCGGCAGCGCTCCAGTTGTCGCCCAGTTCTATTACGATGGCGTCTTTGTAGGGGCTGTCGTAGTGTAGCGACAGCTCGGCGAACAGTCGGCGTTGCGCGGCTTTTTCCGCTTCACTGCCGCGAATCATCGGGCGCAGGATCAATCGCTGAGCCACACTGTCGGCGGTCAGCAACATTTCGAGCGGCGCCTTGGCGGGCAGCACACCGTCGTGCTCGATCAGCCAGCGGCCGTCAGTCATCGAGTCGGCCCCGCCTGCGGCAAACGGCGATTCGGCGATGGCTCGCTGCTCGTAGCCGAGTGCGCTCAGGCAGCGGTGGCCGTTGTCGAGGATAAGCTGTCTGAGATTGTGCTGGACGTCGGTCGTCTCGCCTTCAGGTAACATCGCCAGCGCACGGCGATAGGCGAGTTGGGCACTGTCCAGATCGTTGTTGGCTTCGTAAATGATAGCCGACAGGGCGTAGAGCCAAGGCGCTTGAATGTCGATCAGGCCTTCGCTCAGGGCGTTCTTGCTGCGCTCACTGAACAGGGCGACGACGAACTGGGCCAGCTCGTCATAGCGGTCACTGTTGTCGCCCATCTCTCGGAGATAGCGCGACTCCCCTTGAAGAATATCGAGGCGACGCATTTCGACAGCGGCGGCTTCGCGCTGTTGCAGGGCGTTATTACCTTGGGTCATGTCCAAGTGGTTAAGCGCTTTCATATAGCTGACAAAACCCACTTCCAATCGGTTGGGACGGTAGGGGGCGGCGCCGGGATTAAGAAGGCTGGCGGCTGACAAGTCGCTCAGGCTCTGGGTATAAAGCTCGTCATTGAGGCTGTAAGCGCGGTCGAGTGCGGTGTTGCTGCCGCGGTAGTCGCCCGCGAGGCGTCGCAGGCTGGCATGGGTGAGCACCGACAGCATGTCCTGGTCGTCATAGGCCGCGGCGCTTGCCAAGGCTGCGGAGGGCTCATTCAGCTGTTGGCTGAGGTTGGTGTCAGGCTTCGGACTATTGCTGACACAGGCGGTAATAGCGATGGGCAGAAAGCAGCTTGCTATTCTCGTTAGGACTTGCCTCATCCATTGTTATCCTTGCTGTACAGATACGTCTTAATCGAAAAACTGCAGTTCGGCACTGGTCAACAGGCCGCGCTGAATGTCTTCAATACTCAGTTCGCCGTAGCCAAAGGCGTTCGGCAGGATGCGTTCCCGGGCGGTGGTCAGCTTGCCCGCGCTGTTTTCACCCATGACTTCGGCGTCATACAACGCCTCCAGGCTGGCGTCGGGCGCAGGACCAAATTGTGCTGCGTAATTTACCCAGCCCAGATAGCTCTGCGTGAGGTAGCCGCCGCCAAAATTCACCTGCTGACTTTCAATGAAGTAGGCGATATTGCGCGAGTACTCAAAGGCGACCCGGTCGGTATTCTGGCGCAGCTGGAACAAGGAATCCTCGCCCAGGGTGCGTTCCTTCATGCCTTGCATATCTGGCTGAAAGTGGTCCTGTCTGGCAAAGACCAGGTAGGCGCTTACCCGCTCGCCCTCGGTATACAGGGAGATGAGGTACTTGTCGTCGATATAGTGGCGAACCTGCAGGCCATCGCCCAGTTCCTTTAGCAACTGGGGCTCGCCAATATAGTCTTGGATGTACGCAATATTGAGGCCGGCCCGCACGTGACTGGTGCGCTCATACTCCACGTTATTGCTGAATTTGCTCGATACGGATTCGTAGAGGTTTTTGATCAGCTCAATGGAGTCGGTGAAATTGCCCAAGCCGACAAACAGCAATACCAGCGACACCAGCCAGGTAGGCAGGCGATTGGCAATGGCGCTGACTTTTTGATTGTGAAGCTCAACTTTATCCACGATTACAGGCTCAGGAAGTGTTTTTCTGCCGCAGTCACTTTCTTGATGTACTTGCGGGTCTCATCGTAGGGCAGCTTGGTTTCCAGTGTATTAAACACGTCCTGTGGGCTCATATTGTTGATAACCACGGCGGCGCGGGAAATATTGAGCTTGCCGGTAAAGGCTTTGGCGACATTGCCGGCGCCGGTGTTGTAGGCCGCGATCGTGCAGTATTTCCGGCTCAGCGGGTCCTTGATCTTGCGCAGGTAGCGCTTGTCGAGAATGTTCAGGTAGCCGATGCCAACCTCGATATTCTTGTCGGCGGTAAACAGGTACTCCGGTGACAGCAGTTGTTCTTTGCCAAAGTGCATTTTGGTCACATCGCGCCCTGCACTGCCCGGTACGATCTGCATCAGTCCGTAAGCGGGGATCGGTGATACCGCTACCGGATTGAAGCTGCTCTCGGTGTACATAATGGCGTAAGCCAGCGGGCGCGGAATATCCATCTTGTCGGCAAATTGCGTGACAGAACCGCTGTATTTCCGGGCGCGGCGCACCGGCCAGCTATCAGACAGGTCGATGACCGCAACAGTGGCTTTGGCTTTTGTCGGCGTCGTATTTGCTGCTTTTGCTGTGGGGGCGGGTTTGCTGCTGTTGCTGGCAACGACCGGCTTGCTTGCCGCAGGCGCGGGCTTCGCTGCTTTTTTCTGCGGAGCGGGTTTGATTTCAACTTCGCTGATTGTTGCCTTGCTGGCCAGTGCGGCAGCCGCTTTGCGGTTGTCTTTCTCACCGACAAGCTCGCGCAGCTCGGCGACCACGGGAACCGGAGGCAGCGGCTTGCTGGTCGCGGTTTCCTGCATGCGGGCCACAATCGGGTATTCCTGATTGGCTTGCTCGGTCGTGGTTTCCAGCGCGCCCTGCAATTGCTCGTTGATAATGCGATTCATCTCGTCGGGAGACGGCTGCCCCATGACGGCGATGCGAATCTGGTTATTCTCAAAGTCGACGGTGCGCTTTACCCGGCGGCCTCGCGCATACTCCACCCATTTGCTGCGGTCACTGCTCTCGGTCTCCGAGCCCCACATGCTCTCCAGTTCGGCGATGAACGCATCCTGCTCGGCGCGGATCTCGTTGACGAAGCTGTTCCATTCATCGGCCTGCGATTGTTCGAACTCGGCAAACTCCGCGCTCAGCGAGCCCGCGAAGTCACTGAAGGCGTCATCGCCAAAGGCATCCTGTGCGGTGGCGGAGTAGTGAAAGCCAAGAAAACAAACGAGGACGGCACTGAGGCCTCTTGCCGGTTTTGTAAAGCTCACGCGTCAGTACCTTATGCAATTTATATATCTACTTTAATTTCAAAGATTCTAACCGGCTGTTGCGGTTTCGCAAGCGCAACTATTTCGCCTTTTCGACATTTGTGTTCGCGCTCCCCGCCTTTGGCAGTGCTGTTCCTGTGTGGGTCGAGGTGATAAAATCGCGCGTTTTCCGGAGGGCTTGAACCGTGCGCTGCCCATTTTGTAACTTCGACGACACCAAAGTGATCGATTCGCGACTCGTCGCCGAGGGCGGTCAGGTGCGGCGGCGGCGTGAGTGTTTGTCCTGCAGCGAGCGCTTTACGACCTACGAAAGTGCCGAGCTGCTGATGCCGAAGGTGATTAAAACCGATGGCTCTCGCGAACCGTTCGATGAAGAAAAGTTGCGCTCCGGTGTGTTGAAAGCGCTGGAAAAACGGCCGGTCAGTGTTGAGCGTGTGGAGACAGAGATCTCCGAACTGAAGCGCCGCTTGCAGGCGACCGGCGAGCGCGAGGTGCACAGTCGCGATGTCGGCGAGCAGGTGATGGAGGCGCTCAAGGCGCTGGATCATGTGGCCTATGTGCGCTTCGCCAGCGTGTACCGCAGTTTTCAGGATCTCGATGAATTCCGTGCCGAGATTGATCGCCTGTCTGCCGAGCCCGGCGGGGTGTCGCTGGACAAGCTCAAGTAGCTTCCGTTGGCATGAGCTCTCTCTTTGATCAGCAGGCTATGGCGCGCGCGCTGCAACTGGCGCGCCGTGGTCGCTATTCCACCAGTCCCAACCCCAGAGTGGGTTGTGTGATTGCCCGTGATGACCAGGTGCTGGCCGAGGGCTGGCATCAGTGGGCGGGCGAAGGGCATGCAGAAGTGAATGCCCTGGGGCAGCTCGACAGTGCCGCGGGCTGTACCGCCTATGTGACGCTGGAGCCCTGCAGTCATTACGGGCGCACGCCGCCCTGTGCGGAAGCCCTGATCAAGTCGGGGGTAGCGCGGGTGGTGGTCGCCATGCAGGACCCGAATCCGCAGGTCGCCGGTCGCGGGCTGGCGATGTTGCGCGAGGCGGGCATTGCCGTGGATTGCGGACTGCTGGAAGCCGATGCGCGGGCATTGAACCGTGGTTTTAGCCGCCGAATGGAAGGCGGTCTGCCATGGCTGACCATGAAGTCGGCAATGAGCCTGGATGGTCGCACTGCAATGGCGTCGGGCGAAAGCCAGTGGATTACCGGGCCGCAAGCGCGGGCCGATGTGCAGCGCTTGCGCGCGCAGAGCTGCGCGATTATCAGCGGCATTGAGACAGTGCTGGCCGATAACGCGGCGCTGACGGTACGGCCTGAGAGTTTTACATCGCCGCAGCACGAATATATGACGGATCGCTGGCGGCAGCCGCTGCGGGTGATTCTTGATTCGCAACTGCGAACGCCAGACGACGCGCGGCTGTTTGAGGGCGGCGATGGGATATTGCTGCTTACCACCTCGCGCGATGATGCGCGCCGCAAGGTGCTGGAAGCGCGGGGCGCCGAGATTATAGTGCTGCCGGGTGACCGCCCTGAGCCGCGCGCGGTGATGGAGCTGCTGTCCCGTCGTGGCTGCAATGAGGTCATGCTGGAGGCGGGGGCCACCCTGAGTGCGGCGTTTTGGAAAGACGGTCTGGTGGACGACTGGTTTGTTTACACGGCGCCCTGCCTGATGGGGAGTGCCGGACGGCCACTGTTGAGCTGGCCCATGGAGCTGATGGCCGAGCAGCAGGCGCTGGAGATTGTGGATGCTCGCGCTGTAGGCCGTGACTGGCGCTGGCAGTTGCGCGCAGCGAAGGACTAGGAGCAGGCGTGTTTACGGGAATTATTGAAGCCGTTGGCGAAGTGGCCGCTCTGCAAATGCGCAGCGGTGATCTGCGGCTGTATATCCGCAGCGGCGACCTGCCGCTGGCCGAGGTCAAATTGGGCGACAGTATTGCCAGCAACGGCGTCTGTCTGACGGTGGTGGACTTGCCCGGCGACGGCTTTTGGGCCGACGTGTCACGCGAAACGCTCGCACACAGCAGTTTCGCTGAGGCCAAAACCGGCATGGCAGTGAACCTGGAGCGGGCGATGCTCGCCAGCAGTCGTTTCGATGGACACATTGTCAGTGGTCATGTGGATGGCGTTGGTACGATTGTCGCCATGCAGCGCGATGCCCGTTCGCTGCGTTTGAGCATCGATGCACCTGAGAATCTGGCGCGCTACATCGCTCAAAAAGGGTCTATCTGTGTCGATGGCGTAAGCCTGACAGTAAATCGCGTTGATGGCGCGAGCTTTGAACTGAATATTGTGCCGCACACGGCGGCAGAGACAACGATAGCGTCTTACCGCGTCGGCAGCCGGGTGAACCTGGAGGTGGATGTGGTAGCCCGATATCTGGAGCGGTTGCTGGACGCCCGCTCGCTTGACAGCCGCAGCGGCGGCATCACAATGGCCACACTGGCCGAAAACGGTTTTATGAAGGCAAAGTAATATGGCATTTAGCACCGTAGAAGAGCTGATTCAGGACATTCGCCTGGGCAAAATGGTCATTCTGATGGATGACGAAGATCGCGAAAATGAGGGCGATCTGGTCATGGCTGCCGAATGTGTACGCCCTCAGGACATCAACTTTATGGCGACTCATGGCCGCGGTCTGATCTGCATGCCGATGACCCGTGAGCGCTGCGAACAACTCGCGCTACCGCTGATGGTCGATCGCAATGCCTCCGGTTTTGGCACCAAGTTTACGCTGTCGATCGAAGCCCGCGAGGGTGTGACGACGGGGATTTCTGCTGCCGACCGTGCTCACACGGTGCGCACGGCGGCGGCTCGCAACGCCCGTGCTGAAGACATTGTCCAGCCCGGTCACATTTTTCCGCTGATGGCCGAGCCCGGCGGTGTGCTCAATCGCGCGGGTCATACCGAAGCGGCCTGTGATCTCGCCCGTCTGGCGGGCTTTGAGCCCACCGGCGTGATCTGTGAGATCATGAACGAAGACGGCACCATGGCCCGTCGCGAAGACCTGGAAGCCTTTGCTGCCGAACACGATGTGAAAATGGGTACCATCGCCGACCTGATTCACTACCAGGTGCTCAACGAGCGCACCGTTGAGAAGCTGAGCAGTGGCCCGATCAATACTGACTTCGGTGAATTCCTGCTGCACGCCTACCGGGACTCGGTGGCCGGTCAACTCCACTTCGCCCTGCAGAAAGGTGAGGTCAATGCCGACGAGCCGACGCTGGCGCGAGTGCATCTGGGCTCGACCGTACGCGATCTGCTGCAGAGCCAGCCACCGGGATCGACCACCGGCTGGAATATGCATCGTTCGCTGTCAGTGCTGGCCGAACACGGCGGGGTGCTGGTGCTGCTCGCCAACCAGGAGAAAGCGGAAGATATTCTCGCTGAGCTGGATATTGCGCGCGGTACCAAGTCGCCGCTGCAGGGTGACAGCGCCCAGTACCAGAATACCTACTTCAATGTCGGTCTGGGCTCGCAGATTCTGCGTGACGTGGGCGCTGGCAAGCTGCGCCTGATGGGGGCACCCGTGAAGTACAATGCGATTTCCGGCTTTGATCTGGAAGTGGTTGAGTTTGTCAGCCCCGGCGATTTCAGCTGAGCGGCGCTTACGGTAAAAACGCAGGTTGCCCGGCAGCCGCTAATGATTGAGAAATGTAAGGAACAGTGATGAAAACAATTGAAGGTACCTTTACCGGCGTGGCGGGCAAGTTCGCCATTGTGGTTGGCCGCTGGAACAGCTTTGTTGTAGAAAGCCTGCTGGAAGGCTCGCTGGATGCTCTGCGCCGCCACGGTGTGAGCGAAGACGATATCACCATCATCCGTGCCCCCGGCGCCTTTGAAATTCCACTGGTGTGCCAGAAAGCCGCAGCGGGTGGTCAGTACGACGCCATTATTGCGCTGGGCGCGGTGATTCGCGGCGGCACCCCTCACTTCGAATATGTGGCTGGCGAGTGCACCAAAGGTCTGGCCCAGGTCTCCATGCAATACAGCGTACCAGTGTCCTTCGGCGTGCTGACGGTAGACAGCATCGAGCAGGCCATTGAGCGCGCGGGCACCAAAGCGGGCAACAAAGGCGAAGAAGCGGCCATGTCGGCGATCGAAATGGTGAATCTGCTCAAGCAGATGTAAGCCGCTGCGACTATTATTACGGCGCGGCCATCAGCCCGCGCCGGTTCTTTTTATTTCGGAGTAACACCGTGGCCCAACGCCCAGAACAACACGCCAAAAACCAGTTGGCGGCTTCCCGTCGCAAGGCGCGTCACTACGCCCTGCAAGCGCTGTATCAATGGCAGATGGCCTCGCAGCCACTGAATGTTATCGACGCGCAATTTCAAACCGATTACGACATGCAGAATGTCGACCTCGTGTTCTTCAGCGAGTTGCTCCACAACATCCCCGCCAAGCTCGGCGAGTTGCAGGAGGCCTTTGTGCCGCATCTGGACCGGGAGCTGGATGACCTCGACCCCATCGAGCTTTGCCTGTTGCGCATGGGCAGCTATGAACTGCTGTTCCGTATCGACGTGCCATACAAAGTCGCCATCAATGAAACGGTAAATCTGGCCAAGCGATTTGGCGCGACAGATGGCTACCGTTACATCAACGGTGTGCTGGATAAAGTGGCGGCATCCGCACGGCAGATTGAAGTGAATGCAGAAAAGTCCCGCCGCAGCCAAGGGGAAGGCTGAGTCGCTGTGTCTGGCGCCGGGGGACTCTCCGAGTTCGCGCTGATCCAGCGCTTCTTTCAGCCCTTGTCCAAGGCATCTGCCTTCGTGCGTTGCGGTATCGGTGACGACTGCGCAGTGCTGTCGCCCGCCGCCGGTGAAGAGTTGGCGCTGTCGGTGGATACTCTGGTGGAGGGTGTGCATTTCCCCCACGACTACCCGCCGTCGATGCTCGCCCGTCGCGCGCTGGCCGCCTGTGTGAGTGACCTCGCCGCAGCGGGTGCTGAGCCCCGTGCATTTACCCTCGCACTGACCCTGCCGGAGAATGGCAGTGATTGGCTGGCGGCATTCAGCCACGCTCTGGCTGACGATGCGGCGCACTATGGCATGAGTCTGGTGGGGGGGGACACTACACGCGGTCCTCTGTGCCTGAGCTTTCAAGTGATGGGCTCGGTGCCTGTTGGTGGCGCACTGCTGCGCAGCGGTGCCAAGCCCGGTGATGATATCTATGTGTCAGGCAGTCTCGGCGGTGCTCGCGCGGCGCTGGACTATCTCGACAGTGACTCGCCCGATGCGCGCCAGCAGGCCTGCCTTGAGCGCTATCACCGCCCGCAGGCGAGGGTGGCCCTCGGCGTGGCCCTGCGCGGTATTGCCTCGGCGGCGGTGGATATTTCCGACGGTCTTGCCGCCGATCTGGGTCATATTCTCAATGCCAGTGGCGCGGGAGGGCGGCTGATGCTGGGCGCGCTGCCTATCCACCCGGCGATTACGGATTTATCCGCTGCCCGCGACTATGCTCTTTCGGGTGGCGATGATTACGAACTGTGTTTTACCGCGCCTGCGGAACAGCGCGAGTCAATCGCGGCCTTATCGGTCTCCTTGGGTTTACCATTGACCTGCGTCGGCGGCATTGTGCCCGGTGACGGCTTGTCGTGTATTGATGAAAATGGCCAAGCCTGCTCGGTCGGCACCGGTTACCAACATTTCTGAGGTTTTATGAAAGCGATCCCTCCCCAGATGCTCCGCAACCCTACCCACCTGCTGTCGTTGGGTTTTGGCAGCGGTCTGGCACCGAAAGCCCCCGGCACCTTTGGCACCTTCGCGGCGATTCCCTTCTGGTTTCTGCTGCAACTGTTGCCTACCAGCTCGTACATTGCGGCCGTTGTCGCGGCGTTTCTGCTGGGGATTTATCTGTGCGGAGAAACGGCGAAAGCGCTGGGGGTGCACGACCACGGCGGGATTGTCTGGGACGAATTTGTCGGCCTGTGGATCGCCCTGTTCCTGCTGCCGCCGGGTTGGCTCTGGCTGGTGCTGGGCGTGGCGCTGTTCCGCCTGTTTGATATCTGGAAACCCTGGCCGATTCGGGTGCTTGATGCCAAGGTGCACGGCGGTCTGGGTATTATGATCGACGATGTGTTAGCAGGGTTTTACGCGTTTCTCGTTGTGCAGTTGCTGTTCGTACTGCTCTAAACATTCGCTGATGATGGATCTGGGCGTGAGGTCCAGAGGAAAAAGAGAGGACATCATGGTTTCTATCGGTACGCCATTCAGTACGTCGGCCTGCAAGGTGCTGCTTTGTGGCTCGGGAGAATTGGGTAAGGAAGTCGTTATCGAATTGCAGCGACTGGGTGTGGAAGTCATCGCCTGTGATCGCTACGACAATGCACCAGCCATGCAGGTGGCTGATCGCAGTCATTGTTTTTCCATGCTCGATGGCGAGGCACTGGGGCGGGTGATTGAGCAGGAAAAGCCCGACTACATCGTGCCCGAAATCGAAGCTATTGCTACCGACACACTGGTGGAGCTGGAGAACGAGGGCTATACCGTGGTGCCCAGTGCCCGCGCCGCCCAGCTTACCATGAACCGCGAGGGCATTCGCCGTCTGGCGGCGGAGGAACTGGGGATCGCCACCTCTCCCTACCAGTTTGCCGACAGCTATGAGGCGTTCTGTCAGGCCGTTGAACAGATTGGCCTGCCCTGCGTGGTGAAACCGATTATGAGTTCATCCGGCAAGGGGCAAAGTCTGCTGCGCGATTCAGCGGACATTGAGCGGTCCTGGCAATACGCTCAGGAAGGTGGCCGGGCGGGTGCCGGACGGGTGATTGTTGAGGGCTTTGTCGATTTCGATTACGAAATCACCCTGCTGACAGTGCAGCATCGCGATGGCTGCAGCTTCTGCGAGCCCATCGGTCACCGCCAGGAAGATGGCGACTATCAGGAGTCCTGGCAACCGCAAGCGATGTCTGCCGCTGCGCTGGAAACATCCAAAACGATCGCCAAGACCGTTACCGAAGCCCTGGGTGGCTGGGGCCTGTTCGGCGTTGAGCTGTTTATCAAAGGCGACGATGTCTGGTTCAGCGAAGTGTCGCCGCGCCCCCATGACACCGGGCTGGTGACGCTGATTTCTCAGGACTTGTCGGAGTTTGCCCTGCACGCACGCGCGATTCTCGGCCTGCCCATTCCCAATATTCATCAGCACGGCCCCTCGGCGTCGGCGGTCATTCTGGTCGAAGGCGAATCGCGCAACACCCGCTTTGGCAATCTGCAGCAGGCACTCGCGCAGCCCGATACGCAGTTGCGCCTGTTTGGCAAGCCGGAAGTCGCGGGTAAGCGCCGCATGGGGGTGGCGCTGGCTCGTGGCGCGGACATCGACGATGCCAAGGCCAAGGCAATCGCCGCCGCGCAGGCGGTCGATGTCAGTCTCTGAGATAGCGAACGGCCTGAATCCGCGCGCCCTGCGCCGGATTTTGGCGAGGTGGACCGCAGGCCTCTTGTTATTGCTGGTAGCCAGTCCTACACTGCGGGTTCTTGTCGGGGCGCCCTTGGGCTGAGATCGCAGTAGCGGGTCCCGTTGTACCTGATCTGGGTAATGCCAGCGTAGGGAACAAGATCGCCTCAGTATCAGTCCGTCTTCTGTGACGATCTCGTCCCTGCCTCTTAAAACTAGAGAACAGCCACGCCTGTCGTGCTGAGGGGAAAGTCATGAGTTCATCTGAATATCCATTGCTTCGCGAAACCGCGCAGGTCGATTCGGCGGCGGTAGAGCCACTGCCGGGGTCGAGCAAAATTTATGTATCGGGCAGCCGCGAGGATATTCAGGTGCCCATGCGCGAAATTAAACTGACCCCGACCCCGGTGCAGGCCAGCGACGGCAGCACCAAGCTGGAGCCAAACCCGCCGGTGCGGGTGTATGACACCTCGGGTGCCTACACCGACCCCAAGGCCAGCATTGATATTCGCAAGGGCCTGGCGCCGATTCGTGAGCAGTGGATTCTCGACCGCGACGACACCGAACTGCTCAGCGCCGACAGCTCAGAGTACACCCGTAAACGCGCCGCTGACCTGAGCCTCGAAGCGCTGCGCTTTGATCTGAAACGCCGTCCGCGCCGCGCCAAAGCCGGGAAAAATGTCAGCCAGATGCACTATGCGCGCAAGGGCATCATCACGCCGGAAATGGAATACATCGCCATCCGCGAAAACATGGCGCTGGCACAGGCGCGAGAAGCCGGCGAGCTGGCGGTGCAGCACCCCGGCCAGTCCTTCGGTGCGAGTATCCCCAAGGAAATTACCCCGGAGTTTGTCCGCGACGAGGTGGCCCGCGGGCGCGCAATTATTCCCGCCAATATCAATCACCCCGAGCTGGAGCCGATGATTATCGGCCGCAATTTTCTGGTGAAGGTAAACGGCAATATCGGCAACTCGGCGCTGGGTTCGTCGATCGAAGAGGAAGTGGCCAAGCTGACCTGGGGCATTCGCTGGGGTGCCGACACCATGATGGATTTGTCGACCGGCAAAAACATTCACGAAACCCGTGAGTGGATTGTGCGCAATTCGCCAGTGCCTGTAGGCACGGTGCCGATTTATCAGGCGCTGGAGAAAGTCGATGGTGTGGCTGAAGACCTTACCTGGGAAATCTTCCGCGACACGCTGATTGAGCAGGCTGAACAGGGCGTGGATTACTTCACCATTCACGCCGGGGTGTTGCTGCGCTATGTGCCGCTGACGGCCAAGCGGGTGACAGGCATTGTGTCCCGCGGCGGCTCGATCATGGCGAAGTGGTGTCTGGCCCACCACAAGGAAAACTTCCTCTACACCCATTTCGACGATATCTGCGAAATCATGAAGGCCTACGATGTGTCCTTCTCGCTGGGTGATGGCCTGCGTCCCGGCTCAGTGGCTGACGCCAATGATGAGGCGCAGTTCGGTGAGCTGCGCACGCTGGGCGAGTTGACCAAGAAAGCCTGGAAACACGATGTGCAGGTGATGATCGAAGGTCCGGGCCACGTGCCCATGCAGATGATCAAAGAGAATATGGACGAGCAGCTCAAGCACTGCGACGAGGCGCCGTTCTACACCCTCGGGCCGCTGACCACTGATATTGCACCCGGCTATGACCACATTACCTCGGGCATTGGTGCCGCGCAGATCGGCTGGTACGGCTGTGCCATGCTCTGCTATGTGACACCGAAAGAGCATCTCGGCTTGCCCAATAAAGATGACGTAAAAACCGGCATCATCACCTACAAGATTGCCGCCCACGCAGCCGATCTGGCGAAGGGACACCCCGGCGCGCAATTGCGTGATAACGCCTTGAGCAAAGCGCGATTCGAGTTCCGCTGGGAGGATCAGTTTAACCTCGGTCTCGATCCGGACACGGCGCGGGAATTCCACGACGAAACCCTGCCTAAGGAGTCGGCCAAAGTCGCCCACTTCTGCTCAATGTGTGGCCCCAAGTTCTGTTCGATGAAGATCACGCAGGATGTACGCGACTACGCGGCCAAGCTTGAGGAGGAAGAGCTGGAGCGCGAAATGGCCAAAAAATCCGATGAGTTCAAGGCGCAGGGCAGCGAGATATACAAAAAACTGTGAGCCCAATGGCGAGAACGGAAGTAACGAGTCCGACCAGGTGTCGGCGCAGTACGTTGCGGGGGCTGAAGTGATGCGGCAAGTGGCTGTTGTCGGGGCGGGTATTCTCGGGCGCCTGCTGGCCTGGAAGCTGTCGGCGCAGGGCTATGCCGTCACGCTGTTCGACAAGGGCAGCCGCGATGGCGAAACGACCGCTGCGCGTGTGGCGGCCTCGATGTTGGCGCCCTATACCGAGGTGGCCAGCGCGGAGCGTCAGGTGTTCGACTGGGGGTTGATGGCGCTGCGCTGGTGGCCAGAGCAGATTGCCGCCCTGGAAGCGCAGACGGGGCGCGCCGTCAGCTATGGTCTCGATGGCAGTGTGGTGGTGGCTCACGAGCTGGATAAATCTACCCTGCAGCACTTTCAGCAACAGCTTCGTGCGGTCGTGCCGGACTATATTGAGCGGGTCGAGCGCATTGATGCCGAACGTCTGACTGAGCTGGAGCCGGAGCTGGCGCCGCGCTTTCGCGATGGCCTGTTCCTGCCCGATGAGGGTTACCTCGACAACGGCGCGCTGCTGGCGGCACTGGCCGATGCGATCGAGCAGCAGGGTGTGTGCTGGCAGCCCCATAGTGAAGTGACAGACATTGCGCCCCACTCGCTGCGCGTCAATGGTCAGGCGCAGACCTTCGATTGCGTCATTGATACCCGCGGGGTCGGGGCCCGGGACGCCCTGCCAGAGTTGCGCGGTGTGCGCGGTGAAGTGTTGTGGCTGCGCGCCCCTGAGGTGTCACTGTCGCGCCCGGTGCGCCTGATGCACCCGCGCTACAAACTCTATGTGGCGCCGCGGCCGGATCATCGCTATGTGATCGGTGCCACAGAGATTGAGAGTGAGTCGATGGCGCCAGTTACCGTGCGCAGTCATCTGGAGTTGCTGTCGGCGCTGTACAGCCTGCACAGCGGCTTTGCCGAGGCGACGGTGGAGCACGCCTGGAGTCACTGCCGACCCGCCATGCCGAATAATCTACCGATAGTCAGGGGGCAACACGGCCTGCTGACGGTGAACGGCCTGTATCGCCACGGTTACCTGCTGAGTCCGCATGTGGTGGAAACAGCGTTGCAGGCATTTGAACGCGATTGCTGGGAGTCTTGATGATCACAATCAGTGTGAACAACCAACGTCGACAGTGCGAAGCGGCGAGCCCGCTGGCCGAGCAGTTGGAAGTCTGGGGTTTTAGCTGTGAAAAAGTCGCTGTGGCGGTTAACGGCGATTTCGTGCCGCGCTCGCAATACGGTGAATACCGCCTTAGTGATGGCGATCAGCTCGATGTGCTGGCGCCGGTGCAGGGGGGCTGATGGTGAGTCAGCAGAATGCGGATACCTGGACCCTTTACGGTCAGTCTTTTTCGAGTCGCCTGCTGATTGGCAGCGCGCTCTACCCGTCGCCACAACTGATGTGCGAGTCGATTACGGCGTCGGAGGCAGAGATTATTACGGTCGGTCTGCGGCGGCAGTCGCCAGAGCAGGGCGGCGGGGCCAGCTTCTGGGAGCAGATCAAATCCCTTAACAAAACCCTGTTGCCCAACACGGCAGGCTGTCACACCGTAAAAGAGGCGGTGACGCTGGCGCAGATGAGCCGTGAACTGTTCGAGACCGACTGGCTGAAACTGGAAGTGGTCGGCGACGACTACAACCTCCAGCCCGACCCCATTGCCACTATCGAGGCGGCCGAGCAGCTCATCAAACTTGGTTTTAAGGTGTTTCCCTACTGCACCGACGATCTGGTGATCTGCCAGCGCCTGCGCGATGTCGGCTGCGAAGTGCTGATGCCTTGGGGGTCGCCGATCGGTACGGGGCGCGGCCTGATGAATCCCTACAATTTGCAGACCATTCGCGAACGCCTGCCCGGTATGCCGCTGATTGTCGATGCGGGTATCGGCAAGCCTTCCCATGCGGTGCAGGCCATGGAGCTGGGCTATGACGGCATTCTTCTGAATACCGCTGTGGCGCAGGCCGCACAGCCTATACTGATGGCAACGGCATTCCGCGATGCATTAACAGCGGGGCGCTCGGCCTGGCTGGCGGGTGCCATGCCCGAGCGGCAGACGGCGTCGCCGTCGACACCGACGCTGGGCATGCCCTTCTGGCATCAGCAGTAAACGCAGACAAAATAACGAGGCCCTATGGCAAGTCATTCCAAACCCATCGCCTGGTCGATCGCCGGTTCTGACTCCGGTGGCGGCGCGGGTATTCAGGCCGATCTGGCCACCTTTCACGATTTTGGTGTTCACGGTTGTACGGTCATTACCGCGATTACCGCCCAGAACAGTTTCGCCGTGGGCCATGTTGCGGTGACCTCCCACCGGGCGCTGGCGGCGCAGATTAACGCACTGGACAGCGACCTGCCGGCCGGGGCTATCAAACTCGGCATGCTGGGGTCGGCGGAAGTGGTAGAGGTAGTTGCCAAGTATCTGCAGGACTACCCCGGTCCGGTGGTCTGCGATCCGGTCATGGTTTCCACCAGTGGCGGCTTGTTAATGGAAAATGGCGTCAGCCAGGTATTGGTTGAAAAGCTGCTGCCACGAGCGGATTTGCTAACCCCGAATATCAGTGAAGCGGAAACCCTGCTGGATCGAAAAATCACCACCGCTGAAGAGGTTGAGCGCGCCGCTCAGGATATCGTGGTGCTCGGTGCCCGTTCAGTGTTGCTGACCGGTGGGCATCTGGTGACGCGTGATGGTCTCTGCCACGACTATTGGACCGATGGTGAACAGGGGTTCTGGCTCAGTGGTCCGTGCATCGATACGCTGAATACACACGGCACCGGCTGTACGCTGTCGTCGGCGATTGCCGCGTTGTTGGCGCGGGGCTATGAAATGGCGGATGCGCTGGTGCTGGCCAAGGCCTATGTCAGTCAGGGGCTGCGTTTGTCAGTGCAGCTTGGTGGCGGTCCGGGCCCGGTGACTCATATGGGCTGGCCAAAGCAGCTTTGCGACTACCCTGGGCTAAGCCGTCGTTTCCCCAAGACGAAACCCGCGTTTCCCGCCTGCGACGGTGAACTGGGGCTGTATCCGGTGGTGGACAGCAGCGAATGGGTCGAGCGTTTGCTGAAAAGCGGCGTGAAAACGATC
Source organism: Spongiibacter sp. (assembly GCF_984394615.1). Lineage (NCBI taxonomy): Bacteria > Pseudomonadati > Pseudomonadota > Gammaproteobacteria > Cellvibrionales > Spongiibacteraceae > Spongiibacter > Spongiibacter sp. The sequence goes on from NZ_CFHTQA010000009.1 coordinate 87,279, forward strand.
CAGTTGCGGATCAAAGACCCGCATCAGTCCAACCTCGATGAGGAGATTCAGCGCGCGGTGGCACTCGGCCGGGAGTATCAGGCTAGGGTGTTTATCAATGACTACTGGCCGCAGGCAATTGCCGCCGGTGCTTACGGGGTGCACCTCGGACAGGAAGATCTCGATGTGGCAGATATCCAAGCGATTGCCGATGCCGGGCTGCGGTTGGGGGTGAGTACCCACAGCCACTACGAGGTGGCGCGTGCCCATGCCTTGTGTCCCAGCTATATTGCCATCGGGCCGGTCTACCCAACCACCAGCAAGGAAATGCGCTTTGGTCCACAGGGGGTGAATCGGCTTCGCCACTGGGTTGAGCTGTTGTCTCCCGGCTACACGCTGACGGCGATCGGCGGAATCAATCTCAAGCGCGCCGACGAAGTGCTGGCCACCGGGGTGGGAAGCTGCGCGATGATTACGGCGATCACCGAAGCGGATGATCCGGAGTCGGTGGTCGCTTCACTGATGGCTCTGCACCAACCGCGTTAGTCAGCGCAGTTTGCTCAGATCCGTGTGGAAGTAGCGGTGCAACGCGCTGTGCTCTTCCTCCGGTGACTGTCGCCAGCCATAAATAGCGGGCCGCTCGCGCTCTATCACCAATGTTTTGAACAGTAACCAGTCGTAGATGGACAGCAGATTGCAGAGGTTGCTGCCAGAATTTTTTCCGCGGGCGTGATGATGGTGGTGCTGAGTCGGGAATGTGAAGAGATGGCACAGGCCGTACATGCTGTTGCGCACCCAGGCCCAGCGGTGGTTGAGCAGATAGAGATCGTAATTCCAGTTCACGTGGTTGTGTGCAGCCCACAGTCCCTTGAAGACGGTGCCGATCACAAATACCTCGGTCAGCCCCAGATACAGCGCCAGAAACTGGAACCAGTAATTGGGCATGATGAACCACCAGGTCCAGTGCTCGACAAAGGTTTGGGTGACGCTTAACTCGCCTTTGCCGTCGTTGCCTCCCGAGAGGTGGTGGGGCCGGTGGCCGATCTTGTAGAGGTTCTGGGCCCGGCGCAGCCAGGTATTTTTCGGACGACGGCTGTGGGCGAACCAGTGTCCGGCACCGTGCAGCAGTTCCTCCAGCGCGATATAGCCGATCAGCGTTACCCAGAAATACTCACTTTCCAGCCACGCCAGTGAGTCGTGAAACTGGGGGATGATCGCGCCTGCGATCCAGGCAATGCCGAACAGCAGCAAGGGCCGCTGAATCAATACCATGCCGGCCGCGCTCAGGCCGGCCATCTGCCAGTCTTCACGGCTTTTACGTGCGCCCCGGGCGCGGCCACTGAACCACTCCCAGATGGCGAACACAATGATAAAGGCAGTCACAAAATGAGCAGGCTGAAGATCCACGCCGATGTCCTCTTATTGGTTTTAGCGGCTTGCGGTAGACAGCCTACGGAATTTTAGGTATTTGTGAATTCGATAATTTATATACCTATTATTTATGAAACTGAATTTACGTGCGGTTGACCTGAATCTACTGACCGTTTTCGATGCGCTGCTCCGGGTGCAGAACCTCTCCCGCGCCGCCGAAGAATTGGGCATGAGCCAGCCCGCTGTGAGTGCGGCGCTGTCCCGCCTGCGCCTGACCATGAAAGACGAGTTGTTTGTGCGCACGCGCAGTGGCATGAAGCCGACGCCCCGCGCACTGGCTGCTCAGGCACCGGTGGCTGAGGCGCTGGCACTGATGGCCGGAGCGCTGAGCAGCGACCAACAGTTTGCGCCCGCCAGTGCCGAGCGGCAGTTCAGCTTGTTGGCCGACGGCTATCTGGAAATGACGGCGCTGGGCGGCATCATGCAGGCTTTGCAAACCGCCGGGCCGGGGTTGAGCTTACGCAACACGGTACTCGACCGTCATGATGTGGCCTCGGCGCTCGCGCGGCTGGAGTACGATGCGGTGATTGATTTTGTGCGGGTGGAATCCGACAAGGTCTGTGTGGCGCCGATCGGCGAACAGGAGCTGGTGGTCATTGCCCGTCGCGGGCATCCGCGATTGAGGCGGCAACTCAGCGTCGAGCAGTATTTTGCCGAAGGGCATATTTTGTTGCGTCAGCGCAGTCGCTACCGCACACAACTGGAACTGGCGCTGGGAGGAGAGCGCTTACAGCGCCGGGTTGACGTGCATGTACAGCATTTTGCGGCGATGCCGCCGGTGGTGGCACAGACCGATTCGCTGGCAACCTTGCCCAGAGTGTTGGCAGAGCGCTTTGCGCGGGCCTACGATATTCAGGTGTTTCCCTTTCCGCTGCCCATGCCCGCGGTACCCACTTGGTTGATGTGGCCGGCCAGTCTTGCGGGGGATGCCGGACACCGCTGGTTTATTGAGTTGCTAAGGACGCAGGCCCGGCTGCTGACTTGATGCGGGCGCGAAGCTGGGGTTAGATGCCATGAAACAATGGGCTGGTCGCAGGGCTGCCAGTGGCGAGGATGAGCAATGATCAAACATACGGCACTGCTGCTGTTGCTGGCGATGACAAGCAGTTTCAGCGTCGCAGAAGCGCTGGTTGTGCGGGGGCTGTTCAAGGGGGCAGTGCTGCTGGATATCGATGGGGAGCAAAAGCTGCTGCGCGAGGGCGCGACGCATCCCCGCGGCGCGACAGTGATTTCCGCCGATTCGCGCTCTGCGGTGGTTCGCTACCAGGGCGAAACGCGCCGCCTGACGCTGAATAAGCGCATTGGCACCCATTACGCCGAGGCGGAAACGCAGGAAGTGGTATTGCAGCGCAACAGCAAGCGGGAATACCGCACCCGCCTTGAAGTGAATGGCCGCAGTGCGGAAGCGGTTGTCGATACGGGTGCCACATCGGTGGCGATGAGTACCTTGCACGCCCGTCAGCTGGGTATCCGCTACGATGATGCCCCGGTGGTCAGTGTTGCCACGGCTTCGGGGATGAGTCGGGGTTTTGCGGTGACCCTGCCCAAGCTCGCAGTAGGCAGCATCGAGCGCCACCACGTGGCAGCGGTGGTGGTCGAGGGGGATTATCCCCATGTCATTCTGCTTGGCATGAGCTTTCTCGAACACGTTGATATGCAGGAAAAAGGCAATATTCTCACCCTGACCGCCCACTGACTGGGGCCTGCCCACATTGCGGCTCGCCTGATCGGCTTCGCGCTGATAAAATGCGCCACCGAAAATTTTCTGGAGATGCCAGTGGCGGTCCGCTATATAGAGTCCTCCAAGCTCCCCACACCCTGGGGGGTGTTTGATATTCACGGTTTTGAGGACGCAGAAACCGGCAAAGAGCACGTGGTACTGAGCCTCGGGGATATTGGCGACGGTCAGCCGGTGCTGGCGCGTATTCACTCCGAGTGTCTGACCGGTGATGCCCTGTTCAGCATGCGTTGCGACTGCGGCGCACAGTTGCAGGCGGCGATTCAGAAAGTGGCGGAAGAAGGGCGTGGTGCGATTTTCTATCTGCGTCAGGAAGGTCGGGGCATCGGCCTGATGAACAAAATCCGTGCGTATAAATTGCAAGATGAAGGCGCCGATACCGTCGAGGCCAATGAGCAGCTGGGCTTTGGCGCTGACATGCGGGACTACAGCCTGCTCAAGCCGATGTGTGAGCAGCTTAATATCCACAAAGTGCGTCTGATGACCAACAACCCGCGCAAAGTGAATGCGCTCACTGACCAAGGGGTCGATGTGGTAGAGCGTCTACCGCTGCAAACCGGTCAGAACCCCCACAATGCCAAGTATCTGGCAACCAAATCCGGCAAGCTGGGTCACCTCTTCTAAGTTGCTCGACGGTTACGCGGGTCATCGGATTGTCACGACGCTGTGACCCGCCTGTCACTACCTCCTTCCACACTGGGCACATTCTGTTTTCAACAAAAGAATGTCTGCCTATGTCTGTCTTACGACTGTGGGTCCTCCACGACGGCAAGCCCGGCCATTATTCCCAGGCTTTGGGCGTTGCCCGTCTGATCCAGCAACGCAGCCAGCGTCCCTGCGAGATGAGGGCTATTCAGGCGAAGCCCAAACTCAAACTGGCGAATCACGCGCTTCGCTTCCTTGCGGCGCGTGCCGGGGCGTCATTGTTGCGCTGGCTGCCACTGGCGTATCGCCGCGAGGCATTGCCCGATGAGGCGCCCGATCTGATTATCTCCTTCGGCGGCAATGTGCTGGCGCTTAATGTCGCCCTCAGCCGTCTGCTGGGCTGCTCAAATCTGGTGGTGGGTAACTGTTATGGTCTGCCTGCCGACAGTGTGTCGGTCAATCTCACCGCCTTTGTCGACCGGGCACGAAGCGCCGACTGGCAGCGCCGAAATATCGGCAGTCAGGTCGCGCTGTGCAAAACTGAACGCAGTCACTGTGAGCGACTGGGCAACCTCTTGTGGGAGCAATCCCCGGCGCCGCTGTGGACAATGCTGGTTGGCGGTCCCGGCAGCGGTTACCGCTACAGCGATGACGACTGGCGTGCATTGGTGGTGGCGATGGCTCAGCTTAGCCGGCGCTACGGTATTCGCTGGTTGCTGAGTACCTCCCGGCGCTCTGCGCGGGCGGCGGAGATTCTGCGCCATGGATTGAATGAGGAAAATTGCTTCGCCAGTATTTATTACCGGGGCCCGGACAGCCCCTCGGCCGATGCTTTCCTCGGTGCCGGCGAGCGACTGTTTTGCACGGAAGACAGCTTGAGTATGCTTTCCGAAGCGGTGGCGATGGGAAAGCCTGTGGTCAGTTTGCGCCCGGCGCGGGCCGTTGTGAGCGGTACTCACCTGAGGGCGGTGAGCTACCTCGCCGATCAGCGCTTGATCGAGCGCCTGTCTATCGGTGAGCTGGTGGACTATCAGCCGACAGACATACCGCCGCTGCGCAGCTATCGGCAGCACCTCGAGACGATTTATCAGCAGATTTGTGCGCTGACGGCGATCAGCGCGCCGCCAGCAACGAGGGAGTCGATCAGCCTGCCGCCGAATCTGGTAACAGCTTGAGCGCCGTCATGCGGTTGCGGATGCTGTGTTCAATACCGTTGGCGTCCAGCCCCACTTCGCTGAGCAGCACCCCGTGTTTGCCGTGATCGACAAAGCGATCGGGCAGCCCCAGTTGCAGCACGGGCAGGTCAATGTCGCGGCTGTTCAGGTATTCCGTGACTGCGCTACCGGCACCGCCTGCGATCACGTTCTCTTCCAGCGTAACAATCAGATCATGATTGGCGGCCAGTTCGTCGAGCAATGCGGTATCCAGCGGCTTTACAAAGCGCATATCTGCCAGCGTGGCATTCAGTGCCTGTGCGGCTTCGCTGGCGGCACTCAACAGGGTGCCAAAGTTGACGATCGCCACCGATTGACCGCTGCGCAGTTGGCGGCCCTTGCCGATCGGAAGACAGTGCATTTTCGCTTGAATGTCCACGCCGGGGCCGGTGCCGCGCGGGTAGCGAACGGCTGCCGGACCGGGGTAGTGATAGGCGGTGTGCAGCAACTGACGGGTCTCGTCTTCGTCGGCCGGTGCCATGATCACCATATTGGGAATGCAGCGCAGGAAACTGAGGTCGAAGGCCCCGGCGTGGGTGGGCCCGTCTTCGCCGACCAGTCCCGCTCGGTCAATGCCGAAGGTCACGTCCAGATTCTGCAGGGCAATGTCGTGAATAAGCTGATCGTAGGCACGCTGCAAAAAAGTGGAGTAAATCGCGACCACGGGCTTGAGGCCATCGCAGGCCATGCCAGCTGCCAGCGTCAGCGCGTGCTGCTCGGCAATGGCGACATCGTAAAAACGGTCTTCAAAACGCCGGGCGTACTCCACCATGCCTGAGCCTTCGCACATGGCGGGGGTAATGGCGACCAGCTTGTCGCAGTCGCTGGCTTCATCACACAGCCACTGGCCGAAAATATCCTGATACTTGGGGCCTTTCTTTACTGGCGCAGGCTTGTTGCCGGTATCGTCGGGCTCGATTTTGGAAATTGCGTGGAAGCCCACCGGGTCCTGTTCTGCCGGGGCGAAGCCCTTTCCTTTCTGCGTCATGATGTGCAGCATTTGCGGGCCGTCAAGCTCACGCAAATTGCGCAGGGTGGGGACCAGTACATCGAGGTCGTGGCCGTCGATGGGGCCGATATAGTTAAAGCCCAGCTCCTCGAACA